>NZ_MSLT01000001.1 GCF_002149925.1 Thioflexithrix psekupsensis
CCTCAATTAGAATCCAATGGTTTAACGGCAATCAGTCTGTTTAGTGGTGGCGGTGGTTTAGATTTAGGCTTTCTTAGAGCAGGCTACCAACACATAGCCTCTTATGAACTTATACTGATATGTAAAGATACATTAACTACCAATCTTGAATCTACAAATATATATTGTGGCCCAGACGAAGGTGATGTGAGAAAAGTGAATTGGAATATTTACAAAGACAAAGTAGATATTGTTCATGGTGGGCCACCGTGCCAACCGTTTTCAGTAGCAGGATCACGAAAAGGTGCAGATGATGAAAGAAACATGTGGGGAGAGTTCAGTAGAGCGGTTAATGCGATGAAACCTCGCGTTTTCATAGCAGAAAATGTACTGGGAATACTTAATCCAAAGTTTAATGACTTTGTAAAAAAGTATATATTGAACGAGTTGACAGATTATTCAATAACTACATTTAAGATGCACACCGCTGATTATGGGGTTCCACAGATTAGAGAAAGAGTTTTCTTTGTTGGCTTTAGAAATAAACCACGATTGAATAAATTTACCCCTCCCTCCCCCACGCATACTTGGGATCATTTAGGAAAAAATGATTCTTACCCTAATTGTTTGTTATTTGATACGGGACTTGAAAAAACAAAAGGGGTTAGGGATTGTCTGGGGCTACACAGCATCGGGTTTGATAATTTAGCCCCGACTATCAGAAGTGCCTTCACAGGAAAAAGAAATACAACATCTATTTTAAATAGCACAGCGGGTCAAAAATCTTGGGGAGATATGCAAATATGGCCTAATGGAATTCAGTCGAGTAGAGAAAAGGCATCAGCCTTTCCCGCTAAAAATAAGCACTTTAGACTGTCAGTTCAAGATGTCGGGTTAATTCAAGGATTTCCAGAGTCATGGAAATTTGCAGGGGCGGTGTATCAAGTTCTTGGTCAAATTGGCAACTCAGTTTCCCCTCCTGTTGCCTATCATGTTGCAGTAAGCGTGGCAAATGCGTTGAAAAACACATAACAAGGCACTGCACCAGACCGCAATTCCGCTGCGCTCCACTGTCGCTGGTGAGAGCTTGGTCGTTAGGGCAAAATTTCGTTAAATACCAAATAAAAATTACTCATGTCTAAGGACGAAAACCAAAGTAGAATTCAGCCTCTTACCGGAGGAGGAAATAGATCACTGACAATGACATTTACTCCAGATGAAGTCGCTGTAATTGATGAGATGGTTACAATTTTCGGTGACTCCAGGGAAGATGTTGTTATAAAAGCAGTTAGCCTACTTTATACAGTTTATAAAGAAGACGAGAATGCAAAAAATGTTTTTCTTCAAGTTGGAACAAAAAGAGTTGTTATACCATTAAAATAAGAACTAAACTTTTAGTATTGCATATGCCTAGAAAATCACAAGTAGGATTATTAACCGTCATTAGGGATGAGTCTAATGTTAGAGGGTTAATTGCTTTAATTTTTATGCTCATGTTTTCAGTTTTTGTGTTTGGCTCCGTAGTTCTAGCAACCATTAGTTTGTTTATGACATTAGAAGGAAAAGCTGCTGAAGCAAAAGAGTTAATTCTAACAATTTCAGGGGTATTTTCTGGACCACTAGGCTTAATTTTAGGGTATTATTTTCGTTCCGAAATTGAAAAGAAACACTCGCCCTAACTTATCACTCAAAGCCCGACCACCCAGTCGGGCTTTTTCAGTTTGATTTTCATCCGTACCAGCCAAATCAGGCCGAGCGGCCTATGCGGGTTTTGGGATGCGGTTTTAATCTATTACTTACTTTTTTTCTCTTCTTGTTGGGTTGTTTCCCAAGCACTCATTGCTTAGAATGCCTACTTAGAATAAACGGCGGTTATTTTCCACAGCAGAGAGGAATAAAAAATGCTTGAACCCAATTTAACCCATATCGCTGGGGCAAAGTGGTTAGGTGGCGCGTTAATGCCTGCGTCGTTGGTGGTGATTGGTGGTGTATTGGTGTGGCAATTGTGGCAATCGAAAAAAGCCATTCGCCAATTGGCACAGCAAGAACAATACCAAAATTAAGTCATTCATAAAATTTTTCTGTCAGAATCAGAATTTACAGAATTTTAGGATTTTCAGAATTAAAGAATAAAAAATCTGTTTAAAATAAATGACTTGCAAGAATAAATTTTGAAAATTATTTAATTCTGTAAATTCTGATTCTGACAAAATAAAGGTTTTATAAATCACATCATCTTGCTAAAGAAGAAAACACCCGCCTCACCACCCAACAACACGCTCTTGCACAACAAGTTGAAGCATTAAAAGAACAAGTGCAAACGTTATTAACGCCTCCTGCGGTGACGGTTGTGAGCGTCCCCCCAGCCACAACCCCCCACTCAGAGCCTTCTGTCCATTTCTCATCCGACACAAAAACTACAACCAGTCCTTCTAAATTGGCGATGTTGAAACGTTTAGTGGAAGACAATCTTAATTTGAGAAAACATTTTAATTAACAGGATAAAATGATGCCTAATACTTTTCATGTGGGTATTGATTTGGGAACGAGTCGCACATCAATTACCACTTCGACCGGTAAACGCTTTACCAGTCGGACTTGTGTGGGTTATCCCAAAGATGTAATCGCGCAAAAACGCTTTAATAAACCTTATTTACTGGGCGATGAAGCTTTAGAAAATCGCTTGGCGTTGGACTTAATTTGGCCTTTATCTCAAGGCGTAATTTCTGACAATCCCAAAGCCTTAGAAGCCACGCATTTGGTGTTAAAACATGTGATTGAAACGGTACTGCCCGAATACCGTAAAGGCGATTTAATCTATGCCGCCATCGGTGTTCCCGCACAAGCCAGTATTAACAATAAAAAAGCGATTATTGAAGCCAGTAAAAATATTGTGAATAAAGTGCTGATTGTCAGTGAACCGTTTAGCGTGGCTTATTCCATAGATCGTTTTGACGAATGTTTGATCGTCGATATTGGCGCGGGGACAACGGATTTATGCCGAATGCACGGCGCAATGCCCGAAGCCGAAGATCAATTAACGTTGAATATCGGTGGCAATTTCTTAGACGACACCTTACGCCAAGCCTTGTTGGCCAAATATCCCAATGTGCAGTTAAGCGCGCAAATTCTTCGCCGTATTAAAGAAAAATACGGTTATGTGTCTGAAAAAAGCGATCCGATTGTGGTGAGTTTGACCGAACAAGGGATTCCGAAAGAATACGAAATTACGGATATTTTGCGTGAATGTTGTCTTCAACTGACCGATCCCATCAGCAAAGCCGTGCAGAATTTAGTGGGCAGTTTTGATCCTGATTTTCAAGCGCGTTTGCGCCATAACGTGATCATTGCAGGCGGCGGTTCTCGTCTCAAAGGCATTGATATTGCGATTGAAAACAGTTTGAAAGCCTACGGCGGCGGCGAAGCCACTTGTGTGCAAGATGCAGAATATTGTGGCAGCATTGGGGCGTTAAAAATGTGTTTAGAAATGCCTGAAAATTATTGGCAACAGTTGTAAATGTGTGACGGATGACGCGCCTATTGACCTCGCTAATTCATGCGCTACAGAAGCGACGAATAAGCGAGGTCAATCCATTTGCAGTAAAAAAATTGATCATTAGGCAATGATAACTGATAATTGGCCGTTGTTTCCCCAAAGTAATAAGTAACGGAATCTCATGCAAGCATTTACTACTTTAACCGCTCTTGTCGCACCGCTTGACCGCGTGAATGTCGATACGGATGCCATTATTCCCAAACAATTTTTAAAATCGATTCATCGCACGGGTTTTGGTGTGAATTTATTTGATGAATGGCGTTATCTTGATCACGGTGAACCCGGACAAGATTGCAGTCAACGTCCACTTAATCCCGATTTTGTGTTAAATCAAGCCCGCTATCAAGCCGCACAAATTTTACTGAGTCGCAGCAATTTTGGTTGTGGTTCTAGTCGAGAACATGCGCCTTGGGCGTTATTAGATTATGGATTTCGGGCGATTATTGCGCCCAGTTATGCCGATATTTTCTTTAATAACTGCTTTAAAAATGGCATTCTGCCCGTTATTTTAGCAGAAACGGCAGTGAGTCAATTATTTAATGAAGTTTATGCGCAAGAAGGCTATCAATTAACCATTGATTTAGCCGCGCAACAGGTGCGCACTCCCAGCGGACAGTGTTTTGATTTTGCCGTGGATGCGTTTCGCAAACATTGCTTATTAAACGGCTTAGATGACATCGGTTTAACGTTACAATATGCCGATGATATTCGCGCTTACGAGGCAAAAAGACGCGAACAAGCCCCTTGGCTCTTTTCTTAAAAAAAACACACGGCACAGGATAAAATAACGATGACAAAAACAGTGGCTATTTTGGCAGGTGATGGAATCGGGCCTGAGATTGTGGCGCAAGCGGTGAATGTGTTAAAAACGCTGCAAGTGTCTTTTGGTTTAGATGTTCAATTGGTAGACGGCTTAATTGGCGGCGCGGCGATTGATGTGACGGGTGTACCGTTGCCCGCAGAAACCTTGAATTTAGCCCGACGCGCTGATGCCGTGTTACTCGGTGCGGTGGGCGGCCCCAAATGGGATAATTTAGAGCGCGATATTCGTCCCGAACGCGGATTATTAGCCATTCGTGCCGAATTGGGATTATTTGCTAATTTACGTCCTGCTATCTTGTATCCTGAATTGGCTAATGCCTCGACATTAAAGCCTGAAGTGGTGTCTGATTTAGATTTGTTAATTGTGCGGGAATTAACGGGCGGCATTTACTTTGGCAAACCGCGTGGCATTCGCACTTTAGACAATGGGGAGCGAGAAGGTTTTAATACGCTGGTTTATGCCGAACATGAAATTGAACGCATTGCACACGTGGCCTTTCGCAGTGCCGAAAAACGACAAGGGCGCGTGTGTTCTGTGGATAAAGCCAATGTTTTAGAATCAACAGAATTATGGCGCGAAGTGGTCACACGAGTGGCACGAGACTATCCGCACGTCTCGCTCACCCACATGTATGTGGATAACGCGGCAATGCAATTGGTACGTTGGCCAAAACAATTCGATGTCATGGTGACCACGAATATGTTTGGTGATATTTTGTCTGATTTAGCCTCACAATTAACGGGTTCAATTGGCATGTTGCCATCGGCTTCTTTAGATGCGCACGGGAAAGGATTATATGAACCGATTCACGGTTCTGCACCCGATATTGCAGGACAAAATCGCGCCAATCCATTAGCCACCCTTTTATCTGTAGCAATGATGTTACGTTACAGTTTGGGACAAATGGAATTAGCCGATAAAGTAGAGCAAGCCGTGAAACAAGTGTTAAAAGATGGTTTGCGCACCGCGGATATTTTCAGCAAAGGCAGCGATCAAACCTTAGTATCCACCCAAGAAATGGGCGATGCGGTGGTGGCTGTTTTGCGGGCGGCGTTATAGTTTTTTGCTGTCAGAATCAGAATTTACAGAATTTTAGGATTTTCAGAATTTAAAGAATAAAAAATCTGCTGAAAATAAACGACTTGCAAGAGTCACTTGAAAATTCAGAAATGCTGTAAATTCTGATTCTGACAAAAAATTTGGGTCTATGATTTTGTTTTTTTCAGGAGTAATAAGGTGAGCCGAGTATTTGATGTGGCAGTGGTTGGAGTCACGGGCGCAGTAGGTCAAGTGATGGTGTCGATTTTAGAAGAACGACAATTTCCTGTGGGCCGTCTTTATGCGTTGGCTAGCGAACGCTCCGCGGGCAAACGGGTACAATTCCGTGGGCAATCGATTGTGGTGGAAAATTTGGACACGTTTGATTTTAGTAAAGTTCAAATTGGCTTATTTTCGCCCGGTGCGTCGGTATCCAAAATTTACGCGCCCAAAGCTGGAGAAGCGGGTTGTGTGGTGATTGATAATACGTCGCAATTTCGCCAAGACGCAGATATTCCCTTAGTCGTTCCTGAAGTGAATCCGCAGGCGATTGCGCAATATAAAAATCGTCACATTATCGCCAATCCCAATTGTTCTACTATACAAATGTTAGTGGCCTTAAAACCCATTTATGATGCCGTAGGAATCACGCGCATTAACGTGGCCACTTATCAATCCGTTTCTGGCACCGGTAAAGAAGCCATCGAAGAATTGGCCGGACAAACCGCCGCGTTATTAAACGCCAAGCCCATCGAACCCACCGTTTATCCTAAACAAATTGCTTTTAACGTGTTGCCACACATTGATGTCTTTATGGACAACGGCTACACCAAAGAAGAAATGAAAATGATCTGGGAAACGCAAAAAATTATGGGCGATGACCGTATTTTAGTGAATCCAACTGCGGTACGGGTTCCGGTGTTTTATGGTCATTCCGAAGCGGTGCATATTGAGACCCGCGAAAAAATTACCGCCGAACAAGCCAGAGCATTACTCAGTAAAGCACCCGGTGTGGTGGTCATGGATGAACGCGCTCCCGGCGGCTATCCCACCGCAGTGACAGAAGCTGCAGGCACGGATCCCGTGTTTGTTGGGCGTATTCGAGAAGACCTCAGTCACCCGAACGGCCTTAATCTTTGGGTGGTTTCGGATAATATTCGCAAAGGGGCTGCATTAAATAGTGTACAAATTGCAGAAATTTTGGTAAAAGACTATATATAATGTGCAGTTAGTCATGCCTTATAAAGTAGATTCTGAAGACTACAGGTAAACCACCTAGCGTTCAATCAGATTTCCGTCAAGTGGCGCATCTCCAAAGGGATTATTGACCAGAAGAGATGCGCGAGGCGACGGTCGAAAATACGATCAATAAAAGCAGTTAGACTCTGGAAAAGACAATGAATTTAATAAACCCCTTTAGCTTACTAAAAAAACTGCCGATGCCCCGGACGGGAATTGTCGCGCTCACCCGGTGAAAATTAGGAGAATAGTGATATGCGTAAACTGGCAACCGCTTGGGCTTTGGCGAGTACCTTCCTCGTGGCAGAGGCGTATGCGCTGGGACTCAGCAATATTAACGTCAAATCAAAACTGAACGAACCCTTACAGGCCAATATCAACGTGTTGGCCGTTCCCACTGGAGATGTCAACAACCTTCGAGTGACCCTTGCCAATACAGATGCCTTTCGTCGCGCCGGTTTAGATCGCTCTCCGCTGCTTCAGAATCTCAAATTCAGCGTGCAAGAACGCGGCAAAAACGAAGCCGTTATCACCATCAACACCATTCAACCCGTACGAGAACCTTTTCTTAATTTTCTCGTCGAAGTGAATTGGCCGAGTGGTCGTATTTTGCGGGAATATACGGTGCTGTTAGACCCGCCTTTGTATGCGGAAAATTTAACGCCGTCTGTGGTTGCGCCTCCGGTGGCGGCTGCGCCGGTGCGGGTGTTGAGCAGCGAACCCACGCCTGCGCCTTTGCGTGAGGTTGTTCCCGCGGCCGCCACTCGCGCCCCCCGTAAAACAACCCAAGCTCCTCGTCCGGCCGTCTCTGCCGATGGCACGTATCGCGTCAATCGCAATGACACCTTGTCCCGAATTGCCAGAGACACCAAACCCAGCGGTGTCACCTTGCAACAGCACATGGTCAGTATTTTTGAACAAAATCCCCAAGCATTCATCAACGGCAACATGAATTTGCTGAAAACGGGACAAGTTTTACGTATTCCCCAAACGGCAACGGTGAGTCGTTTAGCCGCGGCCAGTACCGTACGCACTACGCCTAATGCGTCACGTGATGAATTAGCGGCTCAGGCTCCGACTGCGCCCACGAGTGGTGCGGGTATGCTCATGGCCACCAGTACCGATGCCAACGATGCCCGTTTGCGCGTTGGTACGGGCGGTACAGGTGCTGGTTCTGGTACTACTGGAGAGGTACAAGAACGCTTAGACCAAATCGAAGCGGAAAATGTTGCGTTACGCAGTGAAAATGAGACGTTAAAAGCGCAATTGCAAAAAACCGATGATTTAATTGTCAGCATGAAACGGCAATTAGATGAATTGCGTAAAATGATCGAAGTGCAGAATAATCAGTTGGCAGGTTTACAACAACGCTTATCTGAATCAGATGGCGCGCCTGTAGCCACTACGCCCGTTACTCCTCCAACGCCTACGGTTGTGGCTGCGGATAATGGCGTTTCTGAAACTGCGCCTGCGACTCCTCCAGTGACGGAAACGACGACGGCCGCAGCGACTCCTAGCACGCCAGAAACTTCCACAACTCCTGTTACCACGCCCGTTGTTGATTCTTCGGAAGACACGGTTGATGCCAGTCAGTTGGGATTGACGGAAGAAGAGTTGGCGGTTTTAACAGGGGAAACCACAGACGCAACCCAAGCCGCAAGCACGCCAGATTCTTCCGCGCCCGAAACGGCTACTACAGAACAAGCCGCAAGCACGTCAGATTCTTCCGCGCCCGAAACGGCTACTACAGAACAAGCCGCAAGCACGCCAGATTCTTCCGCGCCTGAAACGGCTACTACAGAACAAGCCGCAAGCACGCCAGATTCTTCCGCACCTGAAACGGCTACAGAGACAACAGCAGAATCTACCAATGTGACAGATGCTGCTGAAACGGGGGATGAGTCAGTGGCTGAAACTGATCCAGCCATACAACCTACTACTGTTGCTGGTCCTGACGAAGCAGCCGATTTACCGCCACCCGCTCCGCCGGTGACTGTAGAAGAACCAAGCCTGTTGGCAGGGGTGACTGACACGGTCAACAGTACGGTAGAAAGTGTGCCGGGTGGTTGGATGAGTGTTGGCGGTGGTTTGGGGGCGTTATTATTGGGTGGCTTAGGGTTTGCCGCGTGGAGAAAACGTCGCCGCGAACAAGAAGAGGAAGAAATCCAAGAAGCAATGCGTCGCTTGGATGAGGAAGAACAAGCCAGCGGTGATTCTCCTCAAACTTCCGATGCAGCAACCGCAGATAATTTTGATGAGCAGTTGTCACAGTTAATGCGTGAAGCAGAATCAGGTGATACAGATGAGGAATTGCTCGGCGAAGTGGACTTGTATTTGGTTTATGAGAAGTATGGCGAAGCCGAATCTCTGTTGCGCAAAGCCTTGAGCGATGCTCCAGATAATCAAGATTATCGCTTGAAATTGTTGGAAGTGTTGGCTTCAGCGAAACGGGAAGATGATTTTGAAAACGAAGCCCGTATTTTGCACACGTCCGTCTCTGGACAGGGCGAAAAATGGGAAAAAGCTCAGAGTTACTGGCAAGAAATGGATACTGGCCGGGCGTTATTTTCACCTAAAGATAGTGGTGGCGGAATTGGTTTAGGCACAGCGGCTGCGGCCGCGGCGGGTGGCCTTGCAGCCGGTGCGGCTGCGGCTTCGATGTTCGGTGATGATGAGTCGTCCGCTGCGATTGATGATAGCGGTATGGATATGGGAATGGATACCGATCTGGGTTTAGGCGGTGACGATTTAGGCTTAGATTTGGGCGACGAGGTCATGGCTGGCGGCACTGATGATGATTTAGGTTTAGACACCGGTGCTGATCTGGGTGATTTAGATTTGGATGATCATGACACCACTGAACTTGATACGGATCACGGTTTAGATTTAGGCGATGATGATGGTTTGGGTGGTTTGGATTTGGATGATCATGACACCACTGAACTTGATACGGATCACGGTTTAGATTTAGGCGATGATGATGGTTTGGGTGGTTTGGATTTGGATGATCATGACACCACTGAACTTGATACGGATCACGGTTTAGATTTAGGTGATGATGATGGTTTGGGTTTAGATTTAGACGGTGATGATCCTTTATCGGCTACAGACAGTTCATCAGATGACAGCTTGGATTTAGGTGATGATGATGGTTTAGGTGGTTTAGATTTGGGAGATGATGATCCTTTATCGGCTACGGACAGTTCATCAGATGACAGCTTGGATTTAGGTGATGATGACGGTTTGGGTGGTTTGGATTTGGGAGATGATGATCCTTTATCGGCTACAGACAGTTCATCAGATGACAGCTTGGATTTAGGTGATGATGACGGTTTGGGTGGTTTAGATTTGGGAGATGATGATCCTTTATCGGCTACAGACAGTTCATCAGATGACAGCTTGGATTTAGGTGATGATGACGGTTTGGGTGGTTTAGATTTGGGAGATGATGATCCTTTATCGGCTACGGATAGTTCATCAGATGACAGCTTGGATTTAGGTGATGATGACGGTCTGGGTGGTTTAGATTTGGGAGATGATGATCCTTTATCAGCTACAGACAGTTCATCAGATGACAGCTTGGATTTAGGTGATGATGACGGTTTGGGTGGTTTGGATTTGGGAGATGATGATCCTTTATCGGCTACGGACAGTTCATCAGATGATAGCTTGGATTTAGGTGATGATGACGGTTTAGGTGGTTTGGATTTGGGAGATGATGATCCTTTATCGGCTACAGACAGTTCATCAGATGATAGCTTGGATTTAGGTGATGATGACGGTTTAGGTGGTTTGGATTTGGGAGATGATGATCCTTTATCGGCTACAGACAGTTCATCAGATGACAGCTTAGATTTAGGCGATGATGACGGTTTGGGTGGTTTGGATTTGGGTGATGATGATCCTTTATCAGCTACAGACAGTTCATCAGATGACAGCTTGGATTTAGGTGATGATGACGGTTTGGGTGGGCTTGAGGCTGATGAGGCTGATATGGCCAGTTTTGATAGCGACTTAGGTGATTTTGGTGATGATGCCGCTATTGAACTCGGAGAAAGCTCAGAACTTGATATGGATAGCCTTCTTTCCGGTGATGCCGATGATGCCGCATTAGGTGGCTCTGACGATCTGGATAGCCTATTTAGCAGTGACGACAGCACCGATTTAGACGGTGATCTGGATGGCTTAGGGGGTGGGTTGGACGGTTTAGAGGATTTTGCTCAAGACATTGACAGCCAATTTGAATTGGCACAAATGTACATCGATTCTGATGATCGAGATGCAGCCGCCGACATCCTGTCACAAATCCTTTCCGAAGGAAACGCCGAACAGAAACAACGCGCACAAGCCCTTCTGTCCAGCATTAGCTAATACACACTCACCTTAAAACAAGGCCTCAGTATTCGCACTGAGGCCTTGTTCATCATCTCCACCATGCCCATTCCCCAAAAGATTTAACCCGCTTTAATTTTTTCATGCAGAGGATGTAAAACTATATGGTCGATGCACGCCTTTTTGAGACCCTTCGCCAACAACTCGCCACCCACATCGTCGGACAACAACATTTGATTGATAGCATGTTGGTGTGTTTACTCAGTGATGGACACCTCTTGGTCGAAGGAATGCCCGGACTGGCTAAAACCACCGCCATCAAAAGTCTTGCCTGTGGCATAGAAGGCAATTTTCATCGTATCCAATTCACACCTGATTTATTACCTGCCGATCTGGTTGGCACGGATATTTATCAACAAAATACAGGCGCGTTTGAGTTTTGTCCGGGGCCTTTATTTCACAATATTCTGCTGGCCGATGAAATCAATCGCGCCCCGCCTAAAGTGCAATCTGCTTTGTTGGAATCTATGGCTGAACGACAAATTACTGTCGGACAACGCACTTATCCTTTACCCAATTTGTTCATGGTATTGGCCACACAAAATCCCGTCGAACACGAAGGCACTTACACTTTACCCGAAGCCCAATTGGATCGTTTTTTATTGCATGTTTTGGTCGATTATCCCAGTCGTAGTGAAGAATTAGCGATTCTTGACTTATTAGAAGTTCCCAAACCTGACGAGTCCTCCTCGCTAGAACGTCTCACACAAGCCGATATATTCAAGGCACGGGCAGCGGTGCGAGAAGTTTACATTGATCCGCGCTTAAAAGAGTACATTATTGATCTCGTCCGCGCCACACGCCAACCAAAAGCCTACGATGCGGATTTGGATCGATGGCATCGTTTTGGTGCGTCGCCGCGTGCCAGTATTGCATTGATTTACACGGCTAAAGCTTTAGCATGGTTAGAGCAATCCGCTTACGTGACTCCAGAGCATATTCAACGCATGGCTCCTGATGTTTTACGTCATCGCTTGCTGCTGTCTTTTGAAGCCGAAGCCGATAACATTTCTCCCGACGCATTTATACAACGTTTATTGGGTGTGGTGGCAATTCCGTAATTTGGACAGTTGAGATAAAAAAGAATGATGAAACGCTATAAAGATTTTATTGCCGAATGTTTGCCTCACGTGCGGGAAATCATGCCGTGGGATTTGGCTGAAGCCCTTAAAACGACTACGCCACCGTTATTGTTAGACGTGCGGGAAGGCAATGAATTTGCTGCCTTTCATATAGCCCATTCGCTGCATGTGCCGCGTGGGATTTTGGAAACGGCTTGTGAATATGGTTATGAAGAAACGGTGCCGTCTCTGGTCAAAGCCAGAGAACAGGAGATTGTAGTCATCTGTCGTTCAGGCAATCGCAGCGTACTCGCCGCTTACGTGATGCAACTCATGGGTTATCAAAACGTCTGCTCTTTAAAAACGGGTTTACGCGGTTGGAATGACTACGAACAACCGCTTTACGATCAAGAAGATAACCCCGTTGATCCCGATACTGTCGATAGTATACTGAATCAAGCATTGACACGGGAGCAGTTGGGAAAGGTGTAAGATCATCGCAATGTCTTTTTGTCTGAATCAGAATGTTCAAAATTAATATTTGAACTCGTCAATTCTTTCATGCTGACAATTCTGATTCAAACAAAATTAAGCGTTCTATTTTAAGAAACTGGAAAAACAGGAACATCAAACTGGGCATAAAAAATTGAGTTTTCCTCAGATGTCACTGTTAATTGCCAGAGAACTGTTCTACTTCCTGATTCTACAGAGGCGGTTTTGGTCGGCGGAACGTCCGCAGGCAGGTCTATGGTAAAAGAAAACTGGGTTGTTTTCTTTTTCATGTCGTGCAATGGTGGATCGCTTAACTGAGCATGATCCCATAATTTATTTCTATGCGTGATGCTATGGGTTTTTTTACCTTCCTTCACTGTTTCTACGTAGGTCTCAACGCATTCCAGACGCAACAAAAGCGGCGGGAGATCCGCCATTTTTGACACATGTATAATACCTTGTGCTTGCTGATCGGGTTGCAGTGGAAAGGTTTGTAACTCAAGAGTGACATCGCCAAAGCGATGATTCCGAAAAGAAGAACGTAAAAATCCCCCCAAAAAAAATAATCCCTATCACCGGAAAAATCAACAACACCACATCTCCAAAATGCCGTGATGTCAACAAAAGCATAGGGTCTCCATCGATTTTTTCCCAAATCCAGAAAAATAACGGCACAGAAAAAGTATTCCACAGCAGAACAATCGCCATAAAACCAGAATGAGTGGTTTTTTGTTCTGACTTAATTAGGGGCGTTTGCCATTCGTGCCGATGCTTCCAGGGCTGACGTGGGTACATTATCATGAGCTTCGCTTCACTGGGCAGGGGCGCACGCAAGCCGTTTAATACACTCCAATAAGCAAATGTCCACAGCGTCATCGCCGCCATCAACAAGAGAGAAAGATGCGATTTCTTAATATAAAAATATAAAACAGCTTGTTCGGGCTGACGCGGATTGACGTAAGCAAGAAAGGCTTTTTCGTCATATTGATGCGTTTCTAACTCATTAAAAACTCTTTTATAAAAAGTGCTTAAATTTGCGCCTGCATTACGCAGCGTGACTCTGGAGTTTTCATAACGTTTTCCATCAAAAACATAACGGTAGCTCACCACTAAATTGTGATCAAGGTTTTTGTTTCTTAGTCGAGTTTCCAATTCAACTTCTGTTATAAAAACAGGGGTTTGCGTCCATCGCTTCACTTTAAAGGCTTCAATAGCAACCGTTAATACTAACCAAGATAACCACGCCGCAATCGCGCACAATATTAAACCAAAAATAAGCCAACCCTTCCGCATTTTTAGGTTTGGGGGAAGAGAAAGATGATTTGTTTTTTTCACCATGATCATGAAATTGTCACCTTAATGGGTTTTAAAGTCCAGCACCAATATACTTTATCTAAGTTGCTTCACTCTGACAATGATGATAGCATAACTGTTCATAAATTTAATTTTTCTGGGGAAACGTGTTTATGGCAAATCAAGCGGTTTTTGTCCGAAGTTTACTGGTACCGATTGGCGGTGGCAATTTGCTCATGCCAACGGCGGTGGTGGCTGAGGTCGCGCCATGGCAAGCCGCGCAAGCGGTCAGTACAACACAGCCAGAATGGTTGGCGGGGGTGATCAGTTGGCGCGGTCAACGTGTGCCGTTGTTGGATTTACCCCAATTGTTGGGTTTGCCGGCTGAAATGGACAGCAGAGGTGCGCGAACTGTCGTGTTGTACGGATTAGAATCGCCACAAACCATGCCTTTTTATGCGTTTCACGCCAGTGATGTGCCGCGCACGGTCAATATTGCCCCAGAAACCCTGAGCAACCCCACCGAAGAACAAAAACAAGGGGTTATTTTTCGAGTCAAACTCACCGCAAATGAATCCACATGGTTGCCCGATTTGACTTATTTTGAGAATTTATTACGTAAATCGCAAAATATTTTTTTAATAGAAACGTAAAAGTAGCGAAATGGCTATCCACTTTAGGTTAATAAATCACCATGCACACTCGTACTGTTTCTGTGATTGGATTGGGATATGTGGGATTGCCTGCGGCGGTGGCATTTGCTGCCCAAGGGCGCGTGATTGGTTTTGATGTGAATTCACGACGAATTGCTGAATTAAATGAAGGCATTGATGTCACGCGAGAAACGGATTCCAGTCAATTAAAAAATCCTAATTTATTACTCACCGATAAACCCGAATATTTGCGTCAAGCGGATTTCCATATTATTGCTGTCCCCACGCCAGTGGATGCCGATAAACAACCCGATTTGTCGCCCGTATTAAAGGCTTCAAAAACATTAGGAAATTATTTAAAACCCGGTGATATTGTGGTGTATGAATCCACGGTTTATCCGGGCGCGACAGAAGAGCGTTGTGTGCCTGTATTAGAACGACAATCAGGTTTACAATGTGGTGTTGATTTCACCGTAGGGTATTCTCCAGAACGCATTAATCCGGGCGATACCCAACACGGTTTTACTCAAGTGGTCAAAGTGGTTTCTGGGCAAGATGCCGCGACCTTAGACGTTGTTGCCGCTGTATACGGATCGGTCATCAGCGCGGGCGTGCATCGTGCGCCGAGTATTCGCGTCGCAGAAGCAGCTAAAGTGATTGAAAATATTCAGCGGGATGTCAATATTGCGTTAATTAACGAATTAGCGATGATTTTTGCGCGTTTAGGCCTGGATACGCATGATGTGCTGGCAGCGGCGCGGACGAAATGGAATTTTTTACCTTTTACACCGGGATTGGTGGGTGGGCATTGTATTGGTGTTGATCCGTATTATTTAGCGCATAAAGCCCAACAAGTCGGTTATCAACCAGCCATTATTCCGGCGGCTCGCCTGCTGAATGAAAATATGGGTATTTTTGTTGCACAGCAAGTTTTACAACAATTTGCCCGTTTGGGGTGTTTAGCCGAAGAAAGTATTGTGACGGTTTTGGGTTTGGCGTTTAAGGAAAACGTGTCTGATTTAAGAAATACACGAGTAGTGGATATTGTGCGCCATTTAGTGGCTGCCGGAGTCAATGTACAAGTGCATGATCCGCTGGTGAATGTGCAGCAAGCGCGTCAAGAACATGATATTTTGTTACACACTGAAGAACGCTTACAAAAAGCCCATTGCGTCATACTTGCCGTACCGCATCGTTATTATTTAGAACGCGGTTGGACATGGTTACAATCTTTGTTACGCGAAAGTGGGCGGACATTAGTGATTGATGTTAAAGGTGTTTTAGAGCGTGAATCCTGTCCTAAACAAGTTGAATTGTGGCGATTATGATCCCAACTGTGGAATTACTCGATACCGTGCGTCATATCGAAACTCCTGAAGGCGTAGAATTAGAATTGCGTTTGGCAGGGCCGATGGTGCGTGCATTGGCGTGGATAATTGATTTTCTCATTCGCTTGGGTTTATATCTTGGCTTGGGAACGGTATTGTCGGAATTGGGTGATTTTGGTGTTGGTTTACTGCTGATTTTAATCTTTGTTTTAGAATGGTTTTACCCTGTTTTTTTTGAAGTTTATTACGACGGCGCAACACCGGGTAAAAAGAGATTTGGCATTAAGGTTTTATGCGACAATGGATTGCCGATTGATTGGTCGTCTTCTATGCAGCGTAATTTATTGCGTTTTGTGGATTTTTTACCTTTTTTTTACGGTTTTGGTTTAATGACCCTGTTATTAAACCGAGATTTTAAGCGCATGGGGGATATGACTGCGGGGACAATTGTGGTTTATCAAAATGCGTTATTGCCTGCGCCAAATTTACCTTTGGTTGAGCCGCAGGCTTTGGCGTTTCCCTTGTCTTTATCGGAGCAGCGGGCAATTATCGCTTTTGCTGAACGTGCGCCGACGACACTTTCTCCCGAACGCAGCGAAGAATTGGCCGCGATTGTGCAGCCTTTGACGGGGCGCAGTGGACCGTCCGGGGTGCAAGTGTTGTATCAATTGGCGAATGGTTTGGTGGGCGGAAAATAGACGTTTTTACGCTCTGCTATTTCAAGTATATTGCCGTATTAAATCCGTTAAAGAACCCGCCTTACTGCCCTCGCCAATCGCGGCCATTTTCCACACGCCGTTATGGCGATAGATTTCCGCCATTATTAAGGCATACATTCCAGAATAATTATCGGTTAAATCATAGCGTGCAATTTCCTTATTGCTTTTTGCGTCCATCATCCGTACAAAAGCATTCTCAACCTGTCCAAAATCTTGTTTTCTTTCGACGGCTTGATAAATATTGACCACAAAAACCAAGCGATGTTTATTAGCGGGAATCGCATTTAAATCGACAATAATTTGTTCATCATCGCCCGCGCCTTCACCGGTTAAATTGTCGCCCGTGTGTTGTACGCTGCCTTCTTTACTTTTCAAATTTCCATAATAAATCACATCACTATTACTGGTTATTTTGCCCGCTTCATTGAGCATTAATACGCTGGCATCTAAATCAAAATTTTGTCCTCCTCCCCCAAATAAGCCAAATAAACCGCCTGATTTCTTACGCACATCCCAACCTAAGCCCATAATCACTCGACTTAAACCGGGAGCTTCTTTGGACAAATCAATTTTTTGCCCTTTTTGCAAACTAATCGCCATTATTTTTCTCCGTTAAAATCCGTTAAAAAATGCACTTTATTGATATTAAAATAAAGTGCATTTAAAAGAATAAAGACTAAACATTCACACCATAATTTTTGGCTAAGGGGCCTAATCCACCTTTAAAACCTTGTGCCACAGCGCGGAATTTCCACTCCCCATTATGACGGTAAATTTCACCAAAAATCATAGCTGTTTCGATGCTCATATCTTCGGATAAATCAAAACGGGTAATTTCTCGATTAGTGGCTTCATTCACGACACGAATGATCGCATTTTGTACCATGCCGAAATTTTGGCGACGTTCTTCAGCTTCGTGAATCGTGACGGTAAATGCCAGCTTATCCACATCCGCAGGAACACCGCTTAAATTAACCTTAATGACTTCGTCATCTCCTTGGGCATCTCCCGTGCGATTGTCGCCCGTATGTTCGACGGAACCATCGCTGGATTTTAAGTTATTATAGAAAATAAAATCGCTGTCATTACGCACTTTGCCCGCACTGTTAAGCATAAAAACACTGGCATCTAAATCAAAGGGTTGCCCATCCGTAGAGCGTGCATTCCAGCCTAAACCGACTAATACTTTTTCTAATCCTGGTTCTTCTTTACTTAAAGAAACATTACCACCTTTACTTAAACTCACAGACATTATCAACACTCCTAATACACCATCAATGATCAAATTAACAAGCCATTAAAACCACATTAAAATAAAAAAATAATCATGTGGCTATTTAAAGAGTGGGTACGAATCAGATCGATTTCAAGCCATGATTTGTCATGGTTGTACTGCTGACAAAGGCGTTAAAGTCAGACGGGCGCGCACTTGATTGGCTTGATTTTCGCGTTCAAGAGTAATACTTTGTGCTTGAATATGATGTTGAATGTGCAACACAGCCAGCCATTGCATTAAACGGGTAAATTCGACCTGCTCAAAACTGATGCGCACCGTTTGTTCATTTTGCGGCTCGATACGTTTATTAATCTGCGCTAAATCTCCCGTGCGAATGCTATTTTCAATAGTGGTTAATAAATGAGTGCCAATGGTTGGAGAATGAGGAATTTGTTGAACCCGCAATTGTTGTATTTGCAATGCCGCTTGACGCATCCATTGTAAATCCTGTTCTTGCGCATGAATATGCTGAATTAATTGCTGACGATGTTGCGCGAATGGCTCCCATAAAAAAAAGTAAATAAAAATTAATAATAAACTTAATCCCCCCAATAACAACATCCATTGTTCACGGGATTGTAAGTGATTAAACCATAATGATACGGGAGAAAAAAAACGCATAATGCAACCAGAGTAAATTCAGTCAATCATCAATCGTTAAAAAAATGCCTATTAAGGCATAATTTGTGGTGGATCGTCAGTTTTAATTTTATCGCTTTCATATTCTACTTGAAACGCTTCGACTTGTGCAGCGACTTGTTCTGAATCTTTAAAACTGGCAATATGAAATAAGGCATCGCCTTCATTCACTAAAGGCAAACGAGTCAAGCCAATAATAATACCATTACGACTGGCAATCACATCGATTTCTTCTTGTCCAAATGGATCGGAAATAATCCCTAATAAATCACCTTTTTTTACCCATTTTCCTAATTCTATTTCAGTGCGTAAAATGCCCCCGTGTGGCGCACGCACCCAATCGCTGGTATGGGCAATAAAAGGCTCACAACAATTCTTACGACGGCGACGCGGTGGGAGCATATCCAGCTCGCGCATGACCGATAAAATGCCTTGTACCCCCGCATTAATCGCCACTTCGTCAAAACGCAAGGCTTCGCCCGCCTCATAAAGTAGCATAGAAATACCTTTTTCTGCGGCCGCTTCGCGTAATGATCCATCTCTTAAATTAGAATTTAACAACACAGGCACACCAAAAGCATGGGCTAAACGTGCTGTTTTTGGATCGTCTAAATTGGCTCTAATTTGTGGCAAATTATCACGGTGAAAAGCCGCCGTATGTAAATCAATCCCATAATCACAATGTTCCACAATTTCGGTCATAAAAATATGGGCTAAACGTGCTGCTAATGATCCTGTTTCTGAACCGGGGAAACAACGGTTTAAATCACGGCGATCTGGTAAATAACGAGAATGATTTAATAAACCAAAGACATTAACAATAGGAATGGCAATTAATGTTCCGCGTAAATGGTTTAAAGCTGTTTGCTTTAATAAACGGCGAATAATTTCCACCCCGTTTAATTCATCGCCATGAATCGCCGCACTAACAAATAAACGAGGCCCCGCCCGCTTACCATTAATCACATGCACCGGCAATTCGATGGGCGTATGTGTGTATAAATGGGCAATCGGAATGTCGATAATGGCTTGATTACCCGGTCGAATCACTTTTTTATTAATAATAATTGGATTCGATGTGAACATGGAGTTATCCGTTTCTATTTTAGAAGACATTATTATTGTTCCACAGTCGTAAAAAAACAGCGATAAAATAAAATCGACGCTTCCTGTCTAAACGCCGCAAAAGATGTCAAAACTCGCGTTCAAGCGTCATAGATTGTGCCAAAATTAAACAAATTATGCTAACCTTACCGCATTTTTCCAACGCATAAGATAGAAATAATGGCGATACATAATTTTATTCAACGTTACGGCAATGCGACGTGGACAGGGTTAAAAATGCCCTTACAACTGGCGTGGCGGCACCGGGATTTGCTGCATTTGCTGGTCAAACGCGACATTGTCACACGAACTTCAGGAACGGTATTAGGGCATTTGTGGTTATTATTACAACCCGCGTTGCAAGTGATTGGTTTTTGGTTTTTATTAGACGTGGTGTTGCAAATTAAATTTCCTAATAATGTCCCGTTTCTTGACTATTTTTTATTGGGAATTTTGGCGTGGTTATTTATTTCTGAAGTACTCAATCGCAGTTTAAATGTATTAAGAGAATTCGGCGGTTTATATCAACGGACAGTATTTCCTATTGCTATCTTACCATTAATGTCTTTATTGCTGCCCAGTTTATTATATGCTTCGGTCTTAATGATCATGTTATTTATCATGTATGATTGGACTTTTTTACCATTGGGATTAGTGTCTATTTTCTCATTGGCAGTTTGGTTGATACCGATTTGTTATATTTTGGCAATTATTGGGCTGTTCTTAAAAGATATTGCGCAATTTTTTCCTTTTGCCATTAGCGTTACTTTATATGTTACGCCTGTCATGTATATGCCGCAATCATTACCTGATTCGATGCAGTGGTTATTATATGTTAATCCAGCGGCCGACATTATGGCTCTTTTACATGCGATGATTCAGGGATTAGATTGGCAGTGGTCAAATATAGTGCGTTTGGTGGTGATTTGGTTATTATTACTGGGGCCTGCTTGGGTTTTATTCCGTCGTGCCGAGCCACATATTCGGGAATCGTTATAGTATGGCTGATATTAAATTTTCAACGCCCCCTTCGCCGTGGTTGACCACTCACTTGTGGGCGATTCAATTATTAATTTTATTGGTTTTTACCTTGCTGATTTACGGGCATACTTTAGACGTGCCATTTTATTTAGATGATTTCTCTTCGATAGAAGAAAATCCTGTGATTTATAATTGGCAGGGAACATTGGCCGAATTATGGCAATTTTCCGCAGCACGTATTGTTGGCTATTGGAGTTTTGCGCTAAATTATAAAGTGCATCATTTTTCTTTAGCAGGCTATCATTTGGTTAATATTTTAGTGCATTTTTTAGCGGCTGCGACCGTGTTTTTATTGGTGCGTGGCTTGTTAAAAACGCCTGCTTTAAGCTGCGAAACAGATAACCGGCTTTATTATTGGTTGCCTTTTTTTGTGGCTTTATTATTTTTAACCCATCCTTTGCAAACGCAGGCTGTGACTTATGTGGTGCAGCGTTTGGCTTCAATGGCGGGGTTATTTTATTTATTGGCATTAGCGAGTTTTGTTTGGGCGCGTTTGGCGGAAAATAAACGCGCTTTTTGGACATGGTCAATATTGTGTTTATTAGCAATGGCATTGGCATTTTTTACCAAACAAAACACAGCAACATTACCTATTGCGATGGTATTAATTGGCGTGATTTTCTTTCATGACTCAATGAAGAAAATTGCGATAACCAGTGTGCTTGCTTTAGCGATTATTGGCAGTTTGATGGTTATATTAATTTCTGTCATGGGGCAAAATCCATTTTCTTTAGAAGCCATGCAGAGTTTAACCCGCGAAACCACGCAAATTTCCCGTATTGATTATCTTGCAACGCAAATAACCGTATTGTGGTGGTATATTCGTTTATTTTTTATGCCATTGGGTTTGCATATTGATTATGATTATCCGATTGCCAATGGTTTTTTTCAAGTTGATGTGATTTTAGGTTTATTGGGACATTTGGCGTTCATTGCGTTTGCTTTATGGAAAAAAAGACAATTTCCTTTATTGGCTTTTGGCATTTTATTTTATTATTTAGCGCATGCGGTTGAATCGAGTGTTTTGCCGATTCGAGATGTGGTTTTTGAGCATCGTACTTATTTGCCTAATTTTGGTTTAGCTTTATTGTTGGTTTGGTTTGTCATGACGGCAATGGCATCGTGGTTTAATTGGCGTTCGGCGATGATTTTGCTGACCGTTATCACGTTGGTTTTCTCAGGCTTAACCTTATGGCGCAATCAATTGTGGCGTGACCCCATTGCGTTATGGCAAGATAATTTGCAAAAAGCTCCTGAGAAAAAACGAGCTTGGGTGATTTTAGGCAAACATTTGGTGCAAGCAAATCGTCCTTTAGAGGGTTTGCAGGCTTTGGAACGTTCTGCGGAATTAGTGCCGGCCGAAGATGGCACAGTGCATAAAAGTTTTACCATTGAAGCCTTGTTAAATATTGTGGTGGCAATGCGTAAATTAGAACGTTATCAGGAGGCTTTGGCTTTAATTGAGCAAATTTTATTGGGGGCGGAATTGCGCGATTTTGATCGGGCTAAATTTTTGGTGAATCGCGGCAATATTTTGTATAATTTGAAATCTTATTTGCAAGCCGAAGATAGTTACCGTCAAGCCATTGCGGCTTATCCGCAAGGCATTGCTGCCCGCGCTAATTTAGCCAGTGCGTTAGCGGCACGTGGCCGCATTGATGAGGCGATTTTATTATATGAAGAAATTTTGCAAATTGATCCGAATAATCAAGTGATTTTGGATAATTTGAAAAGTTTGCGCTAAGATAATAGCGAGTGTTATTTTTGATTTATTTTTTCTGGAGTGATTCATGATGTTGCGTTTTAACGCACGAGTTTCTCGTGGTTTTACTTTAATTGAGTTGTTAATTGTCATGGCGATTTTGGGCATGTTGGCGGCTATTGTTGGCCCTACTGTGTTGAATCGTTTTGGCGAATCGCAAGTGTCTGCGGCGCGCAATCAGCTAAAAGCCTTTGAAACGGCTCTGGATACGCATCGTTTGGACACGGGCAAGTATCCTAATGGTTTGGATGGTTTATTGCGCAATACCACCAATAATCCCCGTTGGCGTGGCCCTTACATTAAAAGTTCGGAATTACCGAAAGACCCTTGGGGTAATGAATATCGCTATCGTTTGACAGGGCAAACTTATCAAATTTGCTCTTTAGGTGCGAATAGCTCGGAAGGCGGTGAGGGAGATGATGCGGATGTTTGTTTGTAATTAACGTTTTATTCTTTGTTCTGAATCAGAATTTTTAAAGTCATTCTTTCTGATTCAGGACGGGGATAATTATAAGGAAAATTCATCATCAAAAGGTTGATTTCCTTTGACCACTGGCAAGCTCCATTCACTTCCCCAATGTCTCCAGCCACCATTGTAAAGTTTCACATCAGCATAGCCCACTCGTTTTAATTGCAAATAAGCCAAAGCCATACGGAATCCATCATCACAATACACATAAATGGTTTTGTCTTTAGGAATGTCTCGATAAAGGGCTGCAATTTCCTCATCATTAAGCCATTTTTGTGAATCGGGATGCACCGCATTCACATTGACAATATTAATGGCACCGGGAATATGTCCCCCTCGGGGTGCATTTTGAATCACTTCACCGCGATATTGTTCAGGCGAGCGCAAATCTAATAAAACCACTTGAGGATCGCGGCGTGACAATACCTGATCATAAACGGCTGTCCATTCCACCAATAAATCAGCATTAGCCGGCCGCAACGTGACATTGCCTAATGCGGGCGATGGGGGTGCTGTTTGGCTTAATTCTTCAAATACGCTCCATTCTAAAAGCCCACCATTTAATATTTTTACTTGCGAAACATTAAAGCCGTACAATTCCAACATAAAATATAAACGCGCCGCTAAAACAGTGCGAGAATCGTCGTAAATTAAAATAAGAGAATCATCATTGACTCCCCATTCACGCAAACGTTGTTGAAAAGTCAGGTGATCGGGGAAACGGGTTAAAACAGACGCATGAGGGTCGCCTAAGTCCTTGATTCGTTGGACTTGATGCGCGCCTTCAACGTGACCAACGGTATAATAGCGATGCGGATGATGCCGCACTTCTAAAATGATTAATTTCTCATCATTTTTATGTTCTGATAACCAGTCGCTATCCACAAGAAAATCTGGATTGGCAATGGCTACTTTTAAAGGTAATAAGCATAAAATTAGGCTGATTTTCAGCCAATACTTAATGATAAGCATTAAGAACTCTCCTTATGGTGGTTGTTAGTTTTTGAGGGATAAATCAGAGAAAAATAATAGGCAGAATTAATCAACTATTTTCAATTTGTTGTTTGGCTATATCAATCCAATCTTGTTGAATTTTGCGTCGATCTTTAGGGAGGGATTGAGCGCGTTGTAAAATGTCATTAAATAATTGGCTGGCATGTTCGGTATGTCCTAATTTTTTTAGGAATAAAGCATAGCGACATCTTGCTTCATAACCCGAATAATAATCGTTTAATACGCGATATTCGGCTAATGCGGCTTCATCTTCTTTTAGGGCTTCTAAAGTTCTGGCATAGAGCAAATACCCTTCTTGGGATTTAAAATCAGGATTATGTTGAATTAATGCGTCTAATTCAATTTTTACTTGGGCATATTCTTCTTTTAAAAATAAGACTTGTGCTAAATTCAGCATAATATCGGGATCGTGGGCATAAATTCCTGTTAAGCTGTCCCGATAGAGTTTAATGGCATCGTCTAATAATCCAAAACGACGACACTCTTGAGCCAATTCAATTTTATTGTGGACATTGTCAGATAAATGAAGTTGCTTAACCCGCTCTTTTAAATCTCTTTGCGGATCAATCGCCGTTAAAATCTTTTTCGATATTTCCCGTCCCGCTCGCCCTTGACGAATTTCGGGCAGTAATTCAATAAAGAAATAAGCCGCACTTCCTAAGAATGGAAATAATAAAATAATAAAAATCCAATAACGTTCTCGTCCTGTTTTAATCACATGAACAATAAAAAAAACTTGTAATAGAGTAGACAAGATAATTAAAATTGGCATTGTTTTGATCCTGAAAAACTAGACGGGCTGGACAAGTGTTTTAAAGGCAAAGACCTGCCTAAATCAATCCCAGCAGGTCTTTTATCAGTACATTGTGACAACAGAGTTATCAATCTTTAACCGAACATTTAACGGTTATGGTAATGTTTTCAAACTCGTTAGGTCAATTTGAAAACGAATGGGGTCAGAAGAAACAGCCACCAATTCCAGTTGATAATGTACCCCAGAAAAATGCAAATTGGGAATGCTTAAACGTCCTGTATTCCCATCAAAAGTGCTGCTTGATGCGCTGCTTTGTTCAACAAGCCCAAAACTATCCTGTGGTAATTCAAAAATGAGCGCGGTTGGATCGACTAAATTCATCGTTGCCCAAATTTTAAATGGACTGTCGCTGATAGTCACTAAAGGCAGGTGCAATTGAAAAGTTTCGCTGTCTAACTGAGCCATATTTGGCGACGTTGCTCCAGCTTGTTTAGCCGCGACGTTCAATAACACATGTAAAACCCCACTGGAAGATGTCCCAAAACCACTGCGAGGCGCACCCAAAAGCAAGTCAGCTTTACCATCTCCATCCACATCGCTGATCGCTAAACCAGTCCCCATTTCACCACAACATAGAGATTTAGGTGGTTCAGGCGTGTAAATGGCTAAATCGGCATCCATATCTAAGTCATACATATTTTTTAGGGCATTGCTGCCATAGACAACATGTACCCAGCCATTTTTACCACTGCCGTTAAAGGCATTGGGAGAACTGATCGTTAGGTCTGATATTCCGTCGTGGTTTACGTCCTGAGCTGACAAGGTGTAACCGGTGTAAAAACCGATTTTACCTTTTTCCCCACTGAGTTTTAGTGTGACATCAGCATCTAAGAATAAATCCAGCGACTGGCCACGGTTCACCACGTTTTTAAGTACCAATACCCGCCCAATGCCCGTTGTACTCATTTGTCCCAAGCCAGACAGCGGCGCACCAATTATCAAATCCATTTGCCCGTTTCCGTCCAAGTCCCCAGCCGCAAGACTGCCTCCTACTTGGTCTCGGTTCAAGCCACCCGAAATTTTGATGTCGGCATTATCCAAATCAATAGCCCCTGACAGGCCAGTTTTTCCGTAAACCACATAAACTTGTCCTGCTTTTTCGAGACTGCCTACACTGGCTTCGGGGAGTCCGATGGCGATGTCACCAATGCCATCCCCATTCAGATCGGAAACCAATAAGCCACTTGTCATTCCACCAGACCCCGTCGCTCCCACCAAACCAACGTGATAAAAATCATCGTATCCCGGCACCCGCAAAGTCGCACCCGCAGCCACACTCAAATCCACCGCTTTATCCCATTTTTGCCCTGCTTTTCCAAATAATACATGAGCTTGGTTATTGATGTCATCAAGAATTAACAAATCATCTACTCGATCTCCGTTGACATCGCCAGTCGCCAGATTAAGCACATCTAGGGAATCTTGGGCGTTGGGTACGTTATTCGCGTGCGTGTGAGTGATAACGACATCGGCATGGGTAGGCATTTCCATTTTAGCGGAAAAGTTAGTTTTTCCGTATACAACATACAAGCGAGGTCCTTCATCACTTTTACCTTTTTTAGGCGCGTACATCACCAAATCACTCAAACCATCTTGGTCAAAATCGCCCGCTGCCAAACGAGTCCCTATTTTTTCTCCCTGAATAATGCCTGAAATCAGAAAGTTTTCTTTTCCATGCTCTGGGTCAACAGGGGAAACCAATTCTTTTAGAGAATTCCCCCCAAAGAACACGGCCACACGTCCCGTTTGAGAAATACCACGAAGCGAAGTTTCCGATGGAGAAGCCACTGCAATATCAGCGATCTTGTCCCCGTTGAAATCAGCCGTGGTCAATCCGCTAGAAAAATCAACGATTAAGGTATTGGCGGGTGATTTTCCTGTCAAAAACAAATCAACCACTCCTTGGTCTTGCACATTTAATTCAGTGATAGCCCACGTGTGATGTGTTGCCAACAAACCCGCAAGTAATATACCTACATGATAATGACGCATAGTTTTAAAACCTTTTAGCTAGAGCGGTCATAAAAATAGGACACAAACTTAATTTAAAGTCTGCTCAACGACATTCTTTAGCATATTTATTGTTACTTGTCGAGTGGATTTATTTCTATCAAAATTTTTAGCCGATTTATAAAATATCTTTTATAAATCAAAATAAAATAAAAGCATTATCTAATTAATAAATGAAGCCATTGATAAAACTTTTCTGTCAGAATCAGAATTTACAGAATTTCAGGATTTTCAGAATTAAAGAATAAAAAAATCTGCTGAAAATAAACAACTGGCAAGAATCAATTTTGAAAATTCTTGTGTCTGTAAATTCTGATTCTGACAAAATAAGGGCTTGATAAATCACATCATTTTGCTATATCCGATTCATCCTCACTCCAACACTGGCGGTGCATTACGTTCATCGTAAATCGCCGCGGGAATCAGCCATAAATTGCCATTTCCTGTCGTCCCGTCGTTGCTGCTGTAACTGTCGCGGGGCGTGCCGACGATGCCTTTTATCTCATTGTTTTCAATCGTGAAACGGTACTCAGTGGCACTGCCCCAACTGGCCGAAGAATGACGAAATTCTAAGCCACGCACCCGTTTTAACCGCACTTGGTGACGAATCGCAATGATCGGCGGAATCACTTCCAATTTGGCTTCACTGGGGTCTTTTTCTTTCTCAATTAAATCTGCAATGGCTTTTGCATTGGCTTCCTCAATACGCGCCACATTTTCCAAATAAGCAACTTGACTTAACCATTCTTCTTCATCTTTTTGGTTTTTAATCAAATACTCACTGAAAATAGTCCCGCCTAAATGCGCTCGCAAATAATTGTCTCGATTGGGCGATCCCGTGTCATGAATCACTTCTGCACCGACAAAACCTTTATTCACACTTAAAAAGTTTAAACTCGTTATATAAAAGTTACCCACTGTTTTATATTCGCCTTTCCACAAAGTATTTTGTAATTGGGCTTGTAATAAATCGCCAGTTAGCACTTGAGGCTGCGATTCTAAAATTAAAAATTGACCCGAAACCCGATCAAATCCTAATTTTAAGGTAGTGGTAAAAGGAAATGGATTTAAATTCGGCCAATGTTCAACATTGCCTAACAGTAATTCTTCGGGAGTGGACTGTATAATATATGCCCTCGAAAAATTAACTTCAGCAGCCATACTCACGCCGCTATAGCAAGACAGCGCAATAAGAAAAGTCAATAATTTCTTTTTCATAAAGGTAAACCTATGGTTGAACTTTGGGTTAATATAGAGCGTAAATTAGCCGCATAATGTTCAATATCAGCGACTGTACGCATTTCTGTGGCGCAAATTAATAAACATGGCCCCAATTCAGGATAAGTTTGGCTTAAATCATAACCACCCAAAATATGCAAATTCGCCAACGAAGTCAAAATATCAGCCACAGATTGAGAATGCTCAATGCGCACCACCACCTCATGAAAATAAGGATGATTAAATACAGGACGAATGCCGCTAATATGGCTTAATTCTTCTAACAATAAAGACGTGTTGCGATGACAAGCGCGTGCCGTTTCCGCTAAACCCGCCGGCCCTAATAGCGATAAATAAATACTGGCCGCTGTCACCATTAAGCCTTGATTCGTGCAAATATTAGACGTGGCTTTAGCGCGGCGAATATGCTGTTCACGGGCTTGTAACGTTAAGGTATATCCTGTATTTCCATCTAAATCGACCGTGCGCCCGACAATTCGCCCGGGCATTTGTCGCACATGTGCCTTTTTACACGACATAAAACCAAAACAAGGCCCCCCACCCGACATGGGAATACCCAACGGTTGCCCCTCGCCACAAACCATATCCGCACCCGATTCGCCCCACTCGCCCGGCGGCTTCAACACCGCTAAACTGAGCGGATTCACCAGCGCAATCACCAACAAATCCCGTTGCTGCGCCCAACGCGCCAAATCATCCACCCATTCCAATTGACCAAAAAAATTAGGTTGCGGAATAATTAAAGCCGCCACCCCATCTGTCGTGCTTGGCAATTGAGTTAAATCCGTCACACCCGATGTTGCGTCATAATTCAGTTCAATATACTCAATTCCTTGTGCCGCCGTTAAGCTATACAATACGCTGCGATAAATTGGATGAACGGTTTTGGGAATTAAAATTTTTTGCGCCTTATTTTTACGCAAACGCACCGCCATCAATACCGCTTCGGCCAAAGCCGACGCACCATCATACAACGACGCATTAGCCGCTTCCATACCGGTTAAGCCACTGATCATGCTTTGAAATTCGTATAATAATTGCAAAGTTCCCTGACTCGCTTCCGCTTGATAAGGCGTGTAAGCAGAATAAAATTCGCCGCGTGTCGTTAATTCCCACACGGCTGCGGGAATATAATGATCATAAGCTCCCGCACCAATAAAACAATAAGTTTTACCATTCTGTTCTGCGCGCTGACGCATTAACTGTGCGATTTCCATTTCTGATAAACGTGGCGTTAGCGCAGTCAATGCTTCCGAATGCAAATCACAACGTAATTCTTTAGGAATTTCTGCAAATAAATCTTCAATATTATCCACACCAATTGTAGATAACATCTGCTTTATTTCATCTGGAGTATGTGGAATATAAGACATGAAAAATAAACACGCTCTCATGGAGTCTAAAAAAATAAATCAATCTCCCCTATTCTTCATAAAAATAAAGAATAAGGGAGCAGCCATGGCTTAATCTTCTTCAGCCAATAAAGCCTCATAATCTTCTGGGTCTAATAATTCATCTAATACGGTGGCATTTTCAGGTCTAATTTGAAATAACCACCCTTTATCATAAGGACTGCTATTCACCAATTCAGGATGATCGACCAAATCACTGTTAATAGCAATCACTTCCCCATCCAAAGGACTGTACACATCAGAAGCCGCTTTCACCGACTCTACCACAGCACAATCTTCATTCGCAAAAACTTCCTGTCCCACATCAGGCAAATCCACAAACACCAAATCGCCCAATAACGTTTGTGCATGATCAGTAATGCCGACAGTGACACTTCCATCGTCTTCTAATCGCACCCACTCATGAGAACGGGTATATTTTAATGTATTGGGAATTTCGCTCATAAACGATGCCTCTTTATTAAGTCTTGGGTTGAAGAAAAACGAATTGAATGAATCAATAAACGTGCGATTAATTGTCTATTTGAACACAAATTTTGCCCTGTTTCACAAATGGATATTTAACCACTTGTGCCGCTAATTGCCGATTGCGAATAGTGACGGTAATGCCTTCATAATTACCCTGTGGTAAACGCGCAAAACCAATCGAACGATTTAGAATAGGTGAAAATGTACCGCTAGTGACAACACCTTCGCGCCCATCCAATAAAGTCACCGGTTGATGCGCCCGCAAAACTCCCTTACCGCGTAACACTAAGCCGATTAAAATGGGATGATTGCCGTGTGTTTGCTGCTGAATTAAAGTATCACGCCCGATAAAATCCCGCGCCATCGGTTCAAAAGCCACCGTCCACGCCAAACCTGAAGCCAAAGGAGTCACCGTTTCATCCATATCCGCACCGTAGAGACTCAAGCCAGCCTCAATACGCAAAGTATCCCGTGCGCCCAATCCCGCGGGCGACACCCCCGCAGTCAGCAGATGTTGCCAACAGTCTGCGGCTTCCGTTGCGGGCAGAAGAATTTCAAAACCGTCTTCTCCCGTATAACCTGTACGCGAAACAAACCAGTGTTCATTCCAACACGCCGAAAAAGAAGGTAAGGCCATCGCCGCTTGGCGCAATCCCGCTGGCAAAGCCGATTGTGCCAATTGCCGCGCTTTTGGCCCTTGCACCGCCAACATGGCTAAATCGGAACGCACATTAACATTGACATTAAAACTCTCCGCATGTTGACGAATCCATGCCACATCTCGTTGTCGCGTCGCGGCATTGGTCACAAGGCGATATTGTTCTGGCGTTTGATAATAGGCGATTAAATCATCAATCACCCCACCTTGATCGTTCAACATACAACTGTATAAGGCTTTACCGGGCGTTTGCAATTTATCAATATTATTCGCTAACAAATAACGAAGAAAAGCAGGCACTTGCTTACCTGTTAAATCAATAATGGTCATGTGCGAAACATCGAACACACCGGCATTGGCTCTCACGACACGGTGTTCTTCCAACTGTGATCCGTAATGCAAAGGCATTGACCAATGGTGAAAATCGATCATTTTGGCATGGGCATTCAGATGTTGTTGGTGAAGCGGAGTTTTTTTAAACATGGTATTTATCGGTGAAGTCACTGTTGTTTTTTAATTAAAAATCAGAACGAATCAATTTTGTTAATTCTTAAATTCTGAAAATTCTGATTCTGACAAAATAAGAGTTCTATGAACCATATCTTCTTTGGTATAGAAAATAATTAAACCATATAACGCGCTAATTCAGGCAAATCTCCTTTTAATCCCATCGCTTGTTGCATGATTAAATTTTTAATAAACGGGCTATGATGAGTTAAATTTAAACCCACATTACGCAACCAACGCACTGGAGAAGCCGTTTGGGCAAACACTATTTTAAAGCCATCCATTGCGCTTTGCACCAACGCATTATCACTTCGTCGCCACCGCTCATAACGACGCAATACAGCATAATCTCCCACATCTCGCTGCGCTTGACGTGCGGTTAATAACACTTCAGCCAAACACGCCACATCCAACAAACCCAAATTAACCCCTTGTCCCGCTAAGGGATGGATGGTATGCGCCGCATCCCCTACTAAAGCCAAACGCGCCTGCACATAACGTTCAGCGTGACGGCGCGCTAAGGGAAACATGGCACGCTCGCTGTACATTTCCACTTGGCCTAAACGATGATCAAAGGCTTCAGTGAGCGTTTGTTGAAACTGAGTTAATGTTAAATTCATCAAGGCTTGGGCTTGTGGTGTTGGGCAGCTCCAGACAATAGAGGTTTGATGCGGTTCTTTTAAGGGTAAAAAGGCTAAAATCCCTTGTTTTTCTAAAAAACGTTGTCTGGCGACGCAATCATGTGGTTTTGTGGTATGAACATTAGCCACTAAACCTTGTTGTGCATAATCAAACAGATGGTAAGGAATACCTGCTAAAGTGCGAATGGGAGAATTAGCCCCTTCCGCGGCCACTAATAAACGCGCTGTTAAACGCATTCCCGTGACCAATTTCACCGTAATCACTTGATCATCCACAGAAAAACCAGTGACGGCATCGGGTTGAAAACGCACTAAATCTTCTGTCGCGGCAAAAGTGGCTAAACGTTGATTTAACGCCGCTAAAATCACATTTTGTTCAACAATATAACCCAACGTGGGTTCTGTAATCGATTTACTGTCAAAAAAAATCTGTCCTTGTCCCGTGTTGTCCCACACTTCCATCGCCCGAAAAGGACTCACACGTATTTCTTCCATATCATCCCACACGCCTAAATTGCGAAAAATACGTTCAGAAGCGCGTGTCAGTGCAAAAACACGTAAATCTAAAATTTTTGGATGAATTATCTCAGCGGGGCGCGTTTCAATCAAGCCCACACGCAATCCCGCCGACAGCAAAGCACACGCCAAAGTGCTACCAACGACTCCGCTGCCTGCGATTAATACTTCATAATCTGGAGTTTGCATCACATGTTCCTATTGCCAAGATTTACTTTTATTCAATGCGTGTTTGCACTCTCAAGCCATTGATAGCGTTGGGTAATTGAGTCACGATCACTTGATCGCCTGCGTGTAATTCTTCACTGCGCACCAACACCCCGACACTGCGTCCATCGGGCATACTTTGCTCTCCGATAATATTGACAGCCACACTTTGCATTCGACCATCAACCCATTTATATAAGCGATTTGTGCCATAAATAGCCGAAAAAGGCAATAAACTCACATTATCTTCTGCGGGCAGGCGTAAAATGGGCGTTAAGAACTGTCCTAAACGCAATAATTCTGCCTGACTGGTGACGGTGAACAGAGCATCAATGCCGCCCGTTTTTGCTTGAATTTCTCCGGCCACCCGTGCCAATTGTAAATTGACTTCATGCCCCTGCCAATCGGCTTTAGCGGTTAAAAGCTGATTTTTTTGCATTTGTTCTAACACAATGCCTTGATAACGCGCAGGAATCTGTGAGCGAACTTCTAAAGTTTTCGGATCATATAAAGTCACAGCCACATCGCCCACGCGCACCCGATCCCCTGAGGAAACAGACACCTGCGCCAAGCGGGCATCAAAGGGCGCACGCAATACAGTACGTTCCACTTCCAAGCGGGCTTGACTGGCTTGGGCTTGGGCTTTTTTTAAATTAGCCTGTAATTGGGCTAAACGCGCAGGATGGCTGCGAATTTCACGTTTACGCTGTAATAAACTTAACTGTTGCTGTGCCAATGCTTTATTGGCATCGTCCACAGCGGATTGAGAAGAGGCTTGTTTTTGTTCTAATTGCCGCACTCGTTTCACGTGATTTTCTGCTAAATTCAACAAAATTTCATCTTGCTTTAGAGCGGCTATATTGGTGTCGTGTTGAATTTTTTCATTATCAATTTGCGCCGTTAATTGCTGCACTTCTGCTTCACGTTGTTCCAACAGTAATCTAGCCTCATTATCATCTAATTTCAGCAATAAATCGCCTTTTTTTACGCTATCTCCTGCCAAATAAACCACTTGAGTCACCGTCAGCGCGCTATTTTGAGAAAATGGTGGAATACGCAAGGTAGTGGCCTGCGGTGACTCCACTCTTCCGTATAACATTACTTGGGGATGTTGTGCTTGGGGTTGAACGGTGACGACATCAACTGTCCACACTTGTTCTTTTGCTTCAATGGGTTGCGCGGGGGGGCGGGTTTTAATCAACCACACCAGACCCAAACCACCCACTGCTAAAATCAAAAACGGAAGCCATACTTTAAAACGCATGATACAAAAAAATCCTGATAAAATAAGCAGTTATTTATATCTGTGGTGAATGCTGAATGTTCTACCCCTTGCAAAAGCAAGAACGCTAGAAAAAGCAATATTCTCAACTTGACAATTATACGCAATTGAATCGTCTATCACTGAAAATAATGTAAAAAAACACCGAGAAATAACGCAGTAAGCCTATATTCGGTGTACATTATTGTACTCACTAGGAAGCATCATGACCGCAGAGGAAGCCAAACAATACGTTTTTAATTATTGGCGTTATTTACATGAAATCGCACGCAAGCGTTTTTTTAACGATCCGCAATTGGCTGAACAAGCCATTGATTATCTTTTGGAGAAATTACAACGCAATGATTGGCAAAAAATTCGAGAATATCGTGGCGAAGGTTTTACCGCTTTTATTACTGTGGTAGCGAATCGTTTATTTACCGATTTTTCTCGCAAAATTGGCGATACTCCTTACATTCCCACATGGATTCAACAACAAGGGCAATTATGGAAAGAAGGCTTTTTATTATTACATAAAGGATTAACGCGCCAAGAAGCCATTGAGCAATTATGGAATATGTCTCAATCATTAGGCTATGAAAAAGCGGCAATTATTCATGTGATTGAAACTATTTTACATCAAGAAACATTACCTGCGCGTTACACTGCGGTTTCTTGGGAAACAGAACAGATTGAAAATGTCGCTGCCACACAATTGTCTCCCGATGAGGAATTGAGTGAATTAGAAAATGATCGCCGCTTGGAATTGATATTTTTACTGTTGGAATTTTTACAAAATCCCGCTGATAATGCTCAAATTCAAGCCGAGAAATTTTCAGCTTATCCTAAGTTAATACAAGGACTTAATCAGCTAAAACAGCAAATTACTTTAAACAACGAAGATTATTTACTATTAAGTCTGATTTATCGAGAAGGATTGTCTGTCAGTGAAGCGGGACGACGCTTACAACTCAATGCCAATCAAGTGGCAGGGCGACATCGACGTTTATTAACCCGTTTAGAACAGGCTTTTATTGATGTGGGTTTAGCGGAAGAATTGCGTTTATTAATCCAATAATCTCACTTTTTAATTATGGAGTAAAAAAATGAATCCTCTCCCTTTTCATTCCGCTGAACAAGTGCAAGTTTTATGCGCTTTGGCCGCACAAGCAATTCCTTCTGGAGAGAAATTAGAACCTTGTCCCGATGAACAACAATTTATCGCTTTTGTACAAGGCACATTAACAGAACAAGACAGAGCTTCTTTTTTGTTGCATTTAAGAATTTGTCCTGATTGTTATCGAGAATGGCAAATGGTTTGCGATTGCTTGACTTTTGCGCCTGAAATCACTGAAACATTACAGCCAGAATCTACTGTCATTTCTCATTCGGATCAGGGGTTAAAAAATCGCTTTCATTTGTTTTTGATAACGTTAAAAAATCAATGGCAGCATTATTTTACTTTTAATTACCCTCGTTTTGTATTAGGCACGGGGGTATTAAGTTTATTACTAATGAGTTGGTTATTGTTGCGCCTAATGACAGGTTCAACGATTCATCAACAACTGGATGAAATGTACTCAGAATTGAGCCATAAACACAGTGTGGCGACTCAACAGATTTTAGCTGAATTTACCCATCCTTTATTTCGCCCTATTTCTCATTATGGTTTTACGGCTTCTCCCGATTTATCGACGCAACAGCGGGCATTTTCTGCGGGTTTATGGGTGGGACAGCAATTACTGGACAATAATGACAGAACCTTATTACCCATTATTTTACAATCTCCCATAGAAACCACCCATTGGTTAAATACACCTTGGCGTTATCATTATGAATTAGGACGCTGGACAATGGCGTTGTGGGTGGTGTCTCAATTTAATTATGACATGTCGGATCAATATTGGTATAGACAACGGGGTTTATTTGAAAAAATTTATCAACATTTTACGGTGGAAAATAAAGAAAATCCATTGGCAGAAAATGTGATTGCACAGTTAGAACAAATTACTTTGTTATTGCATCAATTGCCTAATCCAGATACACCACAATTGTATGAACAATTAGGGCGTGAATTGGAAATTTTAATGTACACTTTAACAGGACATGTTTAATATGTACAAGATAAAATTAATGGTCGTTCTATTTCTTATTTTCTCAAGTTTCTCTGTGCATTTATTCGCCAGAGAATTTCGAGAACAAGCGGCTTATTATATTGAAAAATATGGGCGGGCTGATCCACAATTAGCTGAAATTAAAAAGGTTTATGCTATTTTTGAGCGCGTGCGCGCCGTGGCCGATAAACAGCAACAACGTTGGCCACAGCTTATTGTGGTGCAAACTGCGCCATCTCATTTTGCGCTGGCTTTACCCGATGGCAGTATTGTTATTTCCGCTGCAACTATTCGCGCTCATTATGATGCAGTGAGTGAGATTTATGGGGATACTCGTTTGGCGTTTATTTTAGGGCATGAATTAGCCCATTTGGCTAATAATGATTTTTGGCATCGGGAAATTTTACAATTTGCAGATAATCAAGCATTAACATCCGCTGTGCAGTTAGAAAAAGATACGCTACAACGACAAGAATTAGCCGCAGATGATGCAGGATTTTTATATGCGGCATTAGCGGGTTATCCCGTTTCTCTTTTACTTGAAGAAAAGGAGCAAAAAAATAGTTTTTTTGAATTGTGGGAACAGCAACCGTGGCAGGCTGCCATTCGCACACATCCTGACAGTCAGGTGCGAATGAGTTTATTAAAAGAACGTTTGCAACTTTTATTAGAAAAAAGTATTTATTTTCATTTCGGTGTGCGTTTAAGTCATTTTAATCGCTGTGAAGATGCGATTTATTTTTTTAAAGCCTTACAACAACATTTTCCTTCGCGTGAAGTGTTTAATAATTTAGGCGTATGTTATTTGCAATTGGCACGGCGAGAATTAGGGGAAAAAGGATGGCTTTATTGGTTGCCTATTCAGTTGGAAATAGATAACCGAATGGAACAGTTATTAACAGGCACAATGCGCGGATATGATTCAGTTGCCGATAATTATTTATCCCAAGCCCGTCAAGCCTTTGAACAAGCCAGTCAAATGGATGCCCATTACGCGCCTGCGTGGTTAAATTTGGCGATTACCTTGTTTTATCAACAAGATATTTTTGTTGCTCGTGCTGCCATAGAAAAAGCCCGCGCCTTGTCTCCCAATGATACCCATGTGGCAGGAATGCGAGCATTGATCATTGCGGATGAGGGCTTTGGTGCGGATACTTGGTCGCAAGCGATTGTTTTATTAGAAGAATTATTAGACGACCCAGAAGTAAGTCCTTTGTGGCTGTATAATACTGCTCAGTTATTACGCCAAAGAGGTCGTACAGTACCTGATGGATATTGGCAGCGGCTGGCGACTTACACTTTGCCTTTTCCTGTAAAACAAATGGTTTGCGCCCAAACTCCCTGCGCCACATCCGCAAAAAATAAACCGTCAACATCGCTGGAAGAATTAATTAAATTACCTGTAAAATTAGGCAGTTATCTGCGACGCGATCCACAAGCACAAGCCTATTTAACACCGTTTACACGTTTTGATTTTGATTGGCAGAAAGCGGTTTATGGCACGCTGTATCAAACGCCCACAGAAGAAATACTGGTGTTGGCTGGGTATGTGGAAATGGTGGTGTTGCACGATTTGGCTATTTCAGTAGAACAATTACAAGCCGCTTGCCCATTTCCCTTACAAAAAACTGATGTGGTACAAGGTCAGTTGTGGCACTGTGACACGTGGAGCGCATTGTTACAAGCGCAAAAAGTACAGCAAATTTGGATAGTTAATGATGAAACACAAAAAAAATGACGGAGCATTTAACTCCGTCTAAAAAGTTGATGGGTACTTCTACGTTCATAGTGTAAGCAGAAACCGTTGCAATTGAGTGTCAATTGCGTGAAGAATTGGTGAATTTGTGGCTTTTTGGATGAATTAATGTAGTCGTTTTTGCGGCGCACAATGATTATCACTTTTGACCTCATAAAAAAACTATTAAAAACCATCTATTAGAATGTGCTAATATCTCCTTAATCGCTAAAGAAAAATCGATGTAACAACCCAACAAATCGAATTTTTGGCGAGAAGTCAACCGACCTGTGCAGCGGTGGGATGTCAAACAAGGCGCATAAGCAGAGGACGGTGACGAGCGACATCAATGGAGGTAATAAGTAGTGACTCAAAGTAATAAAAATCCTGACGTTTCGATTGCGACTCCGTCAAAAGAATCTCCTCTGCCTCAAGTTGCCACAATGGAATGCGGCGCGGCTATCAGTCGTGGACAAATGGAAGCCTTTGTTGAGTCATTTCGACAAAGTGCGCGTCGTTGGGAAGTGGTGGTGTATCCTGCTTTGTCTGCGTTTGCGTTATTGGCGATTTATGGTTTTTTTCTCATTTATAATCTGAGCCGTGATATGTCTACGATGGCGATCAGTATTGATCCGCGTATGGCAAATAATATGGCTTCTATGACGGACAGTATTGCCACTTTGGCCGATAATGTGCAGGTTATGACGGGACAAATACAGGAAATGACCCGCACGATGCAAGTGATTTCGGTGAAATTGGATTCGCTAGAGCCGATGTTGGTCAATATGGAAACGATGCAAAATGCCATTAGCGAGTTGTCACGTTCTGTAAACAGTATTGATCAGTCGGTGTTGACGCTAGACGGTTCTATTACCGAAATGGGGCGTTCGATGCAATCTATCGATAAAACAGTGGTCAGCATGAGCGAATCTATGCAAAATATGACGGTCACGACGCATCACATGCAAGTGCATTTAATGCAGATGAATCATAGTATGGGTCATTTTGCGCGTCCTGCGTCGATGTTCAATAGTTTTATGCCGTTTTAGTTTTGTTACTGAATAGTTGAGAATCAACCCCCATGTCGATCAATACCCTTGTTCTCGCCAGTTCTAATGCGGGAAAAGTCAGAGAATTTACCGAAATCTTAGCCGAATACAACTGTGTCGTTGTTCCCCAAAGCCAGTATCAAGTGCAAGATGCCGAAGAAACGGGACTCAGTTTTATTGAAAATGCGATTTTAAAAGCCCGTCATGCCGCACAATGCACGGGATTCGCGGCGATAGCGGATGATTCAGGTTTAGAGGTGGATGCGTTACAAGGTGCGCCCGGTATTTATTCGGCACGCTACGCAGGGCAAGGGGCGAGTGATACGGAAAATGTGCAGAAGTTGTTAAATGCGTTAAGAGAAGTGCCAGAATCGCAGCGAACAGCGCGTTTTCAGTGTGCGATTGTGTTGTTGCGTCATGCGCATGATCCAATGCCGTTGGTGTGTTGTGGTACATGGGAAGGGCGCGTATTGTTTGAACCACGGGGTCAAGGGGGATTTGGTTACGATCCTGTGTTTTACGTTCCCACGCATCAATGCAGTGCCGCTGAATTGCCCGCAGTCGTAAAAAATCAATTAAGCCACCGCGCTCAAGCCCTGCGGGCATTGCAGGGACAGTGGGGGCGGGTGGGATAGTCACAAATAATAGCTTTAACCTCACTCCCAAATGCCTCGAGAAAGTGAAAAATAAGCCCTTGTTAATTCGTACATCGCGGCATCCCAACGTGAATCGTTGGGATGGGAGTTTGCTGAATCTGTTTTAACCCGCTGTTGTTTCCTCTGGCGGCGGGGCTAATTCAGGCGCGGGTGCGCTGTAAGTGCAGGTTTTTTGGGGACAAACTTTTTCTGTGCCGCGTCGCTTGGTGGTTTTTACCGTCAAAATCGGCCACTGGCATTGAGGACATGTTTCGACAATCGGCGGATTGGAAACGGCGTAGGTGCAAGTGGGATAGTTGGAACAGGCGTAGAAAAAAGTCCCAAAACGCGATTTTTTACGGGTCAAAACACCCTGCTGGCAAGAAGGACAAGTGACTCCTGTGTTATCTTCCGGCATTGATTCCGTGTGTTTACACTTGGGATAGGCACTGCAACCGATAAATTGACTGCCCGAGCGCGCTTTTTTAACGTGCAACGGCGCACCACACGCCGGACAACTCCGCCCTTCCACCACCACCGCAGGCGCGGCTTCGGGACGAGGTTCGCTGCCATCGTCGTCTACATTGCGCGTGTAATCGCATTGGGGATAATTGGAACAGCCGACAAATGAACCATTCCGTCCCAATCGCTTCACCAAAGAATGACCACATTTAGGACAAGATTCGTCTAGGGCTTCTTGTACCAAATCTTTACGTTGTACGGTTTCGGCTTTGATGTCGATCAGGGTTTTAAATTCTCCCCAAAAACGATGCAATAACGGAATCCACGGCTCTTCCCCACGAGACACTGCATCTAAATCGTCTTCCAATCGCGCCGTAAAATCGTAATCAACATAACGGGTAAAATGCTCAGTCAATAGACGATTCACCACCCGACCAATATCGGTGGGTTTAAAGCGTTTTTTCTCTAAAATAACGTATTCGCGTTGTTGCAGCGTAGAAATAATCGTGGCATAAGTCGAAGGACGACCAATCCCAAATTCTTCCAAACTCTTTACCAGACTGGCTTCTGTAAAACGTGGGGGCGGCTCGGTAAAATGCTGTTCAGCACGAATACCTTTTAAATCAATCAGTTCACCCACTTCCATATCGGGTAACATTTTATTACCCTCCTCATCTTCAGTGGCGCGATCATCGACATCTTCTTGATAAACCGCCATAAAACCCGGTTTGGCTAAAGTAGAACCCGTGGCACGAAAGAGATTTTTCTCATCTCCACAGGCTAAATCCACCGCTACTGTATTCAGTGTGGCATGGGTCATTTGGCAGGCAATCGCTCGCTTCCAAATCAGTGTATACAGTTTATTTTGATCGGCGGTCAAATGGCTGCTGATGTCTTCGGGATAACGCGCTGCGGCTGTTGGACGAATGGCTTCATGGGCTTCTTGGGCGTTTTTCGACTTGGTTTTGTAAGTTGCGGGTTTATCGGGTAAAGCGTCTTCGCCATAACGCGCCGTAATCACTTCTCGCATTTCACTAATGGCATCTTCGGCCAAATTCACCGAATCAGTACGCATATACGTAATTAAACCCACTGCACCATTGCCAATATCAATCCCTTCGTAGAGTTGTTGTGCCACTTGCATCGTTTTACGGGTAGGAAAACCCAGTTTACGCGAGGCTTCCTGCTGCAAGGTGGACGTGGTGAAGGGAGGCGCAGGCTGGCGTTTGCGTTGTTTTCGCTCTACTTTGACCACCCGCAATTGACCTTGTGCAAGCGTCAATAGGGCTTCTCGTGCGGCGGTGGCAGTGGCTTCTTCGGTAAAACTGAATTGGGCGATTTTTTCGCCTTGAAATAATTGTAATCTTGAAACAAAATTTTGTCGTTGTTTTTTATTATCCGCTTCAATCGTCCAATATTCTTGAGGCTTAAACTGCTCAATTTCCTGTTCCCGCTCCACAATCAAGCGCAAGGCCGGACTTTGTACCCGTCCTGCTGACAGTCCTGTACGGATTTTGCGCCACAGCAACGGCGAAAGATTAAACCCCACCAGATAATCTAAAGCCCGTCGCGCTTGTTGGGCATTGACCAAATCCATCGATAATTCACGGGGATGCTGAATGGCCTCTTGAATGGCGCGCTGCGTGATTTCGTGGAAAGCGACGCGATAAATCGCTTTGTTGTTGAGCAAACCTCGTTCGCGCAGCAATTCGTACAAATGCCAAGAAATGGCTTCTCCTTCCCGATCAGGGTCAGTGGCCAGATATAACGCATCGGCGTGTGACATGGCTTTGCTGATGGTTTCGACATGTTTTTGATTTTTTTCAATCAATTGGTAATTCATGGCAAAATCAGCTTCCGGCACCACCGCCCCCGCCTTGGGCAGCAAATCGCGCACGTGACCATAAGAAGCTAACACTTCAAAGTCTTTGCCCAGATATTTTTTAATGGTTTTGGCCTTTGCAGGCGATTCAACAACAACGAGATTTTTACTCACGACAGATAGCTTGCGTTAAAGTGGACGACACGGCAGTTGTTTTCCCAACAACGCCTCGCAGACGACAAGAAGTCGTCAAGTAGAATTTAATCACTGTGCTTAGTTTAATCGACAGGCCAGTTAATGCAAGAGACTGACTGTTTCATCGTAGATCAAATCTTCCATCCAAGTAAAAGCCGCTTCTTGTCCGGGTTGATTAAACAGCACCATTAAAATCACCCATTTCAGTTGCTCCAGATTGAATTCGTCAATGTCTAATGCCATAATACGGTCAATGACCAACTCTCGGCTCTGGGTTTCTAAAACGCCCGTTTGTTCTAAAAACAGCAGAAAACCGCGACATTCAATGTCCAATTTTTCACATTCTTCTTTCAGATAGACACGGGTAGAACTGTGGCTGGTTGCGGTGGATTCGGCGAGGCTTGGATAGCGGGCTAAACTCTCTAACCAATCAAAAGCCTTGCTGATTTCATGAAGAGGAAACCCGGCATTAAGCAGTTCTTGTTTCAAGGATTCTTGATCAAAACTCACGGGTTCATCATCATCCATGTAATTTTCAAATAGATACATTAAGACATCTAGGATATTTTCTTTCACGGGAAATCCTGTTTACTTTTCTGCTCATGCGTTTAGCGCATTAATTTTTGTGACCCAGCAACAAATAAGTCACCATTTCTCCTTTTCCTTTCACTTCGATAATGCCGCGTTTTTCTAAGATAAAATGATTTTTAACGCGCTGATAAGTGCTTTCAGAAATTTGGATTTGGCCGGGGATGCCGTGCGACTCCATGCGACTGGCGATATTCACCGCATCTCCCCATAAATCATAATTAAACTTATTTTTACCAATTACGCCTGCAACGACGGGGCCTGTGTGAATGCCAACGCGAATTTTAAAATTCGAGCGGTTTTTATGATTTAGCTCTTCAATAGCGGTAAACATATCTAATGCCATTGCCGCCACCGCTTGCGCATGATCCGCCCGCGGAGTCGGTAAACCCCCAACCAGCATGTAAGAATCACCGATGGTTTTAATTTTTTCCAAACCATGTTTATCCGCTAATAGATCGAAGGCTAAAAAAATTTCGTTTAATTTTTCTACCAATTGGGTTGGGGAAATGCCGGCGGATAATTCAGTAAATTTGACTAAGTCAGAAAACATCACAGTGACTTCAGGGAAGCTGTCGGCAATCGTATGTTCTCCGCTTTTTAGACGGTCGGCGATGGGTTTGGGGAGAATGTTAAGTAATAGTTTTTCTGATTTTTCTTGTTCTTCTTGTAATTTTTGTAAAAAGGCATGTTCTCGGTCGCGTAGGCGTTTCCGTTCTAAGCTTGCAAAAATTTTTGCTTGTAAAATCACTTGGTTAAATGGTTTTTGCAAATAATCTTCCGCACCCATTTCAATACAACGCACGACACTGTCGATTTCGTCCAAAGCAGAAATCATGATCACGGGTAAATGGCGAAAATCTTCTTCAGATTTTAACGTGGCCAACACCTCGTAACCATCCATCTCCGGCATGATTATATCCAATAAAACCAGATCGTAACTGTTATGACGAATCATCTCCAATGCTTGTACGCCGTGAGTCGCCACTTCAACCCGAAATCCTTGTTTTTCCAGACGACGAGACAATAAATCGCGGTTACTTTCCTTATCATCCACCACCAAAAGCCGCGCATCTTTCACCACCAATTCGATTTGTTCATTGCTGCGGCGAACCGTTTTAACGGCTTCATCTACCAGACGTTGCTGACTGTTACGCGACGTATCGGCCGAAGCCGGCGCAAACGCAGTGAGCCGCGCCGCCTCTGAAGGGGGGCTGCTGCCGTTGGCTTTGATCTTATTGTCGTTGCTTTCTTTATTATCAACGCTTAAATCATTGATTAAATTGAGTAAGCGGCGCGCCAATCCTAAGATTTTATCCAGATCAGCGCACATATCCTCTTCCTCACCGGCATCGGATAAGTCTTCAATGATCATTTCACTGTAGCCAATGATGGCGTTGATCGGTGTGCGTAAGTCGTGACGTACTCGACTGCTCACCACTCCCGCCATCAATTCATTAGAGACATCGCTGCCGTTATCGGCAAACAGTTCTCCAATGAGTTTTTTCAAGTTGTTGGCGGATTCTAGGATTTTTTCGAGGTCTTCGATTAAATAAGCAACCGCAGGCTCATTTTTGGCGTATGTCAGCAAAAGGTCGGTGTAGGCAATGACCGAAGTCGCTGGTACTAACAGGCCATAACCCATGTCCACTAATTGCCCGTCGCCAGCGGATTCCGGGTGTTCTATGTCCATTACGGCGGTCTTCACATCAGGCGTTGCTTGAGGGCGCGTTAAGCAGGTTTTCTATTTTGCCCAATAGGCGAGGTAATTCAATAGGCTTGGTATCGTAGTCATCACATCCTGCCGCCAAAGCCTGTTCTCGATCTCCAGACATCGCGTGGGCAGTGAGGGCGATAATTGGAATTTTTTTAGTTTTTTCATGGGCTTTGAGTTCACGGGTGGCCGTCCAGCCATCTTTGACGGGTAAACTCATGTCCATCAAAATAATGTCAGGCAAATGTTCGTGTGCCATATCCACACCTTGCCCGCCATCCGTTGCAATCACGACTTCGTAGCCCTTACGCGCTAAGCGTCGAGACAACATGTCACGATTCATTTCATTGTCTTCTACCAGCAGAATTCTGGGCATTTAAAAATCTCCTTATTGAAAAAACAGTGCGTCGGATTACAGATGAGAACCACGACCCATCTTAAAGACGTGGATTTTTATATTACATTGTACCGGCGGCTATGTCGTAAAAAAAGGTAAAAACTGGTGTAAGATTATAGCCGACAGCCCATTCAAGCAACTGTTTGTTGTTGCGGGAGAGATATTTTAACTAATTTTTTGATTATAAAGTATTTTTTCAATCTTCGTTTTTCGCGTTTTTGGAGTTCATGGTTGTTAGAGGGGCTAATTTATCACGTTTCGAGGGGCTGGGGTTTATTTCGTGCCTCCATTTTAGCGGCTGCATAAATTAGACCATTAATTTTTTGTAATAGTTCTTCGCGGGTATAAGCCCCTTTACACAAGATAGTTTCAATTTTTCCCGCCAAACGCAAGCGTTCTGAGCGGCTCAAATCGTGAGCAGTAATCACCACCACGGGGATAGCTTGCCACAATGCGTGGCGGTGCAGTTGATCCAGAAAAGTAAAACCATCCATCTTTGGCATCGATAAATCAAGCAAAATCAGATCAGGCACATCGTGTTGCATGTGTTGTAACGCGACTTCGCCATCGGCGGCTTGGGCGACACGCCAACCCGATTTGAGTAATAAGCTGTGCATTAATTCTCGCGTTGATTTGTCGTCTTCCACGATTAAAGCACAAGGTTGATGGTTTAATTGATAGCGTTTTAAAGTATTAGCTAATAGACCTTGATCCACGGGTTTGGTAAACACTTCAGCCGCGCCTTGTGCATAAGCGGTTTCTGGGTTTTGTAAATTAGACAGCACAATGACCGGTATGTGTTGCAGTTCTGTATCGGTTTTTAACGTGGCCAACATCGCCCACCCATCGGCTTCAGCCATTTGTATATCTAAAGTAATCGCCGTTGGATGTAAATCGCGGGCTAACAGTAAACCATGTTCTACATTATCAGCCACGTAAACGTTAAACCCTTCTCGCGTCAATGTGCGTTTTAAATGGTCTCTGATTGCCGTATCGCTGTCTATCACTAAGATTTTATTCACAGCAAGCAAAGGCGTTAGTTTTAACCATTCTTCGCTGTCATCTTCATGGCGAGCGGCTACGGTGGTTGGCAGGCGAATGATAAAGGTACTGCCATCGCCTGGCCGACTTTCTACGGTGATGCTGCCGCCCATCATGTCGCAAAATTTGCGCGTGATCGATAAGCCCAATCCTGTGCCGCCGTATTGTCGCGTTGTCGATGCGTCGGCTTGGGTAAACGGTTCAAAAATACGCTGCATTTGCTCTTCGGTCATGCCAATACCACTGTCGCATACCCGAAAAATCACCCAATCCACACCTTCGACGGTTTCCCGCGTTGCGTAGAGTGCAATCACGCCATTTTCGGTAAATTTACTGGCATTACTGAGCAGGTTGAATAAACTCTGTCTGACTTTGGTCAAATCCGCGTGCATCGTGCCTAAATCGTAGATACAATGCACCTCTAACGTGTTGTGTTTTTTCTGTACCAAAGGTTCAATCAGGGTAATGACATCGTGTAACATTTCTTCAAGATGAAATGTTTCTAAAAATAATTCCATTTTGCCGGCTTCGATTTTTGATAAATCTAAAATATCATTGATCAAGCCCAGTAAATGTTTACCTGCGGTATAAATTTTATTGAGATCGGTTAAATATTCGCTGTGTCCCAATTCCTGCATTTCTTCTTGCAACATTTCGCTGTAACCAATGATGGCATTCATGGGGGTGCGCAATTCATGGCTCATATTGGCGAGGAATTGGCTTTTAGAGACGTTAGCGGCTTCGGCTTGTGCCATCGCTTCTTGCAAAGCCAATTCGGTGCGTCTGCGCTCACTCAGTTCGCCGTGCAGTTCATACTGCATCGTGCGCAGTTTGTCGTATAAGTGCTTAAAGTGAATACTGGCAATGATCGTCAATAAAAAACCCACGCCCGTTAGAAAAATCCAAATCCCATATTGGCTTAATAACGCCGTCGGCGTGACTTTACCAAATTCTTCGTAAGGAGGAAGACGTAAAGTCTGCAATAAACGCTGTACCACGCGATAGTTGGCGGTGACTGTCCATCCAGCATAAGCATCTTGTTGCACCACGGGGTGATTGGGCGATAAAGCAAGCAGGTGTTGGGTTAAACCATCGCTGATGGTTTTGGGTAAATGGGGCATGGCTGAGATAGCCCAGTGTGGGTATAACGGCGTACTGTGCGCAAAAGGGAAGTGTTCAACCATAGGTTTAGCGGCGAGTATTTTAAAGCTATCGGCTTGGATTTTACCTTGTTCAAGCCAGCGTTCCAGACTGCCCGCGCTGATCACTCCCGCGTCTACTTCTTGATTGAACACGGCAGGAATCACTTCATCGTCGTCTTTGACAAAGTACAATGCCCGTAAATCGCGTCGGGTAGACACGTGAGCTTCCAACAGTAATCCCCAAGCCGGCAACCAACTGCTAAAACCATCATTGGTTGTTGCCATCACTCGGCGGTTGCTTAAATCGGATAAGTTGTTTAGCTTATGCTGGTCGGCACGGGTAAAAATCACGCTGGCTTGCTGACTGTAAGGCGTTTTGGGATGGGCGGATTGGTAAGTGAGCAGGTGTTGGGCGTAGTAACTGTGTTGTAAGCGCAGATAAACCGCGGCATCAGTCAGTGCCAATTCAAGTTGTCCGGCCGCTGCTGCTTGTAATAAGGCGGTGGTGGTCATGAATTGCACCGTGAAGCGATAATCTGGAAAATGGGTTTGTAAGTAGGCTAAAGTGGCAGAGAGTTCTGGGATAAAAGTGCGATGTTGTTGAATGACAAGGCGAATTTCCTGTACTTCATTGGCGTTGGCACTGTTTAGCCCACCGAACGAACACAACAGCATCAACGCCAAAAATCGGCACAGCACACCACGTTGCCGCCCTTGAAAAAAACAGAGCCAGTAAAACGCACAAGGATAACAAGACACAGGCAAATACCCCAAAGCTAAACGTATTTTTAGAGGTGGCGTTTACTTCGCACAACGTGAAATATCGCTTGCACGATAAAAAATTGACGTTACTTTACTCATAAACGCGTTGAGCATTTTTTAATTGTTTTAGGTGCGATGAAAGTCGCCCATCCAGTCAGCAAAAAATATTCCTATTGCTGCAACGCAATATCCAGCGATTTGTCTCCATCAGATCAGGCTGTTATTGTCCCATTTTGGTGCAGAATAAGGCAAGTCTATTGAATTTCATGTTTCGGTTGCACGTTATTTTATTCAACCGTTTTATCACACCACATTAAGGAGTCACTCGTCAAATGAGTCAGACCACAAATAAAAGTAGTAATACTGTATGGCATCATGCCACCGTCACTCGCGCCCGTCGTGCTGAGTTAAATCGCCATCAAAGCAAAGTGTTATGGTTTACGGGCTTATCGGGCGCGGGCAAGTCAACCATTGCTCATGCGGTAGAAGAAGAATTGTACCAAAAAGGTTTTCACACTTTTGTCTTAGACGGCGATAATGTCAGACATGGTTTGTGTGGTGATTTGGGATTTTCCGATGCGGATCGGGTGGAGAATATTCGCCGTATTGGTGAAGTGTCGAAATTATTTGTTGAAGCGGGCGTTTTGGTGTTGACGGCGTTTATTTCGCCTTTCCGTGCGGATCGGGATAAGGTGCGGGCTTTGTTAAATACGGGTGATTTTATCGAAATTTATTGTCAATGTCCCTTAACGGTGTGCGAAGAGCGAGATGTCAAAGGGTTGTATAAACGCGCCCGTGCAGGGGAAATTAAAGCCTTCACCGGCATTTCTTCGCCTTATGAAGAGCCAGAATCTCCTGAATTGGTGATTGATACCAGCCTGTTGAGTTTGGAGCAGTCGGTGCAAACCGTATTAGATTTCTTGGTGGCACGCGGAGTTTATGCGGCTTAGTGGGATTGGTGCATTTTTTTAGGGCAGACACCTTGGTCTGCCCTTAGCTGTTGAGGGGTCATCTTTTATGAGTGATAACCGGTCTTCCTACACCGTACGTCAAGCGACTGCTTTGGATAATGCAGCGATTTGTCAGGTTATGTTATCTGCTTTTGGTGCCTCGGAAGGGGAAGAAATAGTTCAGTTATTCACCCAATTGCAACCAGACATCACCGCACAACCGATGTTATCGTTAGTGGCTGTTGAAGAAGAGCATATTGTGGGACATATATTATTTACTGCGGCTCACATTGTCCCGGTGACTTCGATGCGTGCTGCCTTGCTTGCGCCTTTGGCCGTGCATCCCGCACGGCAAAATCAAGGCATCGGAGGACAACTCATCACCACTGGATTGGCTTTGTTGTTGCGACAGGGGGTTGATGTTGTATTCGTGTTAGGTTATCCGGCCTATTATCAAAAATACGGATTTATTCCGGCGGGCGAAAAAGGATTGAGTGCGCCCCATCCGATTTTGCCAAAAAATGCTGGGGCGTGGATGGTGCAGGCTTTGCGTTCGGGTGTGATTGGAGAGGTGCGCGGTCAAGTCCACTGTGCCGAAGCCATCCGTGATCCCAAATATTGGCAGGAATAACGACATATTTAAGCATTTAACACGGTTAATGCCTGTTGATAACAATGGGCATTTCCAGATGCAATCACTTGTCCCTTTGAGTGTAAACCAAGCGCATTCCCCTGCCAATCAGAAATGATTCCGCCTGCTTGTTCAATAATCGGAATTAATGCGCAATAATCATAAGGTTTTAAAGTATCTTCCACCACCAAATCCACAAAACCGTTCGCCAATAAACCATACGCATAGCAATCTCCACCAAATACTGACATTTTTACTTGTGATTGCAATTTTTCAAATAAAGGGCGAGATGTTTCTGTAAAGATAAGTGGGCTGGTGGCATATAACGTGGCGTGTGCCAATGCGGTGCAAACACGAGTATGCACGGCTTGGCCGTTGAACGTGGTTTGTTGTCCTACTGCACCACACCACCGCTCGCGCAAAAAAGCCTGATCTAAAATGCCCAACACAGGACGTTGTTGATATAACAGCGCGATTAATGTCCCAAATAATGGTTTTCCCGTAATAAATGATTTCGTTCCATCAATAGGATCAATCACCCAAATCCATTCTGCTTCTAATTGCGTACTGCCAAATTCTTCTCCATAAATACCATGCGTGGGAAAATAGCGGCTTATTTCCTGTCGAATAAGCTGTTCAATTTCTCGATCAGCGATTGTGACTGGAGAATGATCGGCTTTATCATCCACGGCTACGCTTGTCCGAAAATAACGCCGAACAATATCCCCACTTTGATCCGCTAATTGATGGGCAAATTGAAACAATGATTCTGGAACAGTTTCAAGTCTCATGGAGGATTCCTTTATTTTATTTTGTCAATTCTGATTTAACGCAAATTGGTGATCATTTAATCACGCTGCCAATGTCCTGATTTTCCGCCTGCTTTTTCTAGTAATTTTACATCACTAATAATCATGCCTCGATCCACTGCTTTGCACATATCATAAACGGTTAATAAAGCAATTTGCACGGCGGTTAAAGCCTCCATTTCTACACCGGTTTGTCCCGCGGTTTTAACGGTAGCTTGACAATAGACGGCCGATTCTTCTAAACGGCTTTCTAATTCGACGGCCACATGGCTTAATAATAAAGGATGGCATAATGGAATAAAATCGCTGGTTTTCTTAGCTGCCATAATGCCCGCTAAACGCGCCACCGCTAAGACATCACCCTTTTTATGTGTTCCCTCTTGAATTTTAAGCAATGTATCGGCATTCATTATTATTTTGCCGCATGCCACTGCAACACGCTGGCTACTATTTTTCTCACCAACGTCAACCATTTGTGCATCACCCGCGGCATTAAAATGGGTTAATTGTGTCATTATTAATTCTCTATGGTTTGGAATAATGAAATGGGTAAAATTTTGAGAAAGAAAAAATTATCATGACTGAATGGATTTATCAATTAGCCAACGATCAAGCCACCGAATCACTGGGACGCGCTGTAGCCCTTGCGTGTCAAGGACAAGGCATTTTTTACTTGCAAGGTCAGCTTGGTGCGGGAAAAACCACTTTTGCACGGGGTTTTATTCAGGCTTTGGGACATCAAGGCCGGGTAAAAAGTCCCACTTATACCTTAGTTGAACCTTATCTTTTGGCTCAAAGTTCCGTGTATCATTTCGATTTATATCGTTTGAATGATCCAGAAGAATTAGATTTTTTAGGCATTCGAGATTATTTAGCGTATCCGCCTTTTGTTTTTCTTATTGAATGGCCAGAAAAGGGAGGGCTTTATTTACCACGTGCTGATATTTGCCTGCAATTATCTTATCATGAAATGACAGCACGTCGCTGTACCTTAATGGCCAACAGTGATCAGGGACAAAAAATAATGCAATGTTTCTTGTCTGAATATGATAACGTGAATTTGATTTAACAATAAAATAACCTCCCAAAATTCCTAAAATCTTGGGAGGCTATCGACTATTCCCAAAACAAAAAATAATTACCGAATAATCTCTGCTGTTCTTAATAAAGAACGGTTAAATTGTACGCCTAATTTATCGGCAATGCGCATATTAATAAATAATTTACCTTCTTTATTCGGCACAATGGGAATATCAATGGGTTTCGTGCCATCAAGAATTTTTAAAGCCGCTTGAGCAGCCCATAAACCTTGTTCTTCGGCCACATTAGTGATGCCCAATAGCGTAAACGGTACTAACCAAGGGAAACTCGCGCCCGCAGGAATTTGCGTGTTTTCTTCCACGAATTTAATCGCCGCTTCGGTGTCCCAATCGGCAATCCCCACGTAATTAAGCACGATCAACATATCCACTTCGGTTTGCAGTTTTAAAAAACTTTCTTGCCATTCTGCAAATGTTTTAGCAAAGTAAGATTGTGTAATGGGAATATTAAGAATACGACTGTAATTCTGTACAACTTTCCGTTCTGTCAATCCTTCCACAGTGAGCGTACCAATTCGCTCTCCTTTAGCATGTTGTTTTAAATGTCCAATAATGGTAGGAATAAGTTCAACTTCTATCATTCCCGTGACATTTTCATAAGGAAAACCATAAGGCGACGCATCCCAGTTAATCCCGCAAAACACAAAAGGTAAATCCGCGTTTTTATAATGCGGCACAATTAAATATTTTGCCGCATCATCGTCGGAAGTCATCACCACATCGGGTTTAAAATTTTCTAAAAAGGCTTTAGCATTAGCCGCTTCCGTTTGCTTCCATTCTTCGGCGGAATTGCGTTTCGTGTCCATATAAAACACTTTATAATCAATGCCTTTGTCTTTTAAACCATTTTCAATGCCGCGATTAATCCCATCTGTCCATTGAAACCCTTCATGATAAGAAGCAATATGAAGAATTTTCTTACCCGCATAAGGAGATTCAGCCACGGTTAAAATAGGAAAACAACACGTTAAGAATAAAATTGTTTTTGCCCAAATTTTTGGCATCGAAATAACTCCTTTGGTGGGTGGGAATGAGGTTACTTTCTATCCCGGCCGGACATCGCTTTGTTTACCCGCGAAGTGATCATGATAAAATGAATTCATAAAAAACACCTATCATTTATTTTCCGTAGATTTTTTATTCTGTGAATTCTTATCCTGACAAAATAGACACGTTAAAAATCACACTATTTTGGTGAGATAATCTGTATGTTACTTTGCAATTTTAAAAACTCTTTACACAAGACATCAATTTCGTGGGTTATCACTTCGCTGCGCTTTTTGTCTTCAATAAAATTTTCGAGATCGAATTTATGTAGTGTTTTTCCCAAATGAGATTTAAATTTTTCATAGTGGTTGCTGTTCAAATAGACGACGCAAAATATAAAATGGTATTCATCCCTAGCAATACTTAACATTTCAAACATTTTTCCTAAAGTTTTTTGACTTTTTAATAATTTATCCTGCATGTCTTTATTATTGATTTGACTAGCACGTTGGTTTTTGAATTCTATAATGAGCAAAAAGTATTTATTTTCATGAGGTACCACCATTAATGCGTCAAATGACTTTGGCGTATCAATTGGGTACATTATTTTAGTGATGCAATCGAAATCAAAAACATTCACTCTACTGTCACAAAGATACTCCTCATTTTCAGTATCACGACTGGTTTCTTTGAGTGTTTTAATACAACTGTTATATTGTTTTTTTAACTCAAAACATAATTTATCCATGAAAAGCCTCTTCAATGTCAAGCGCATCAAATACTGCAAACGGTTCTGATAGCTGCTCAAAAATTCTACCCTTATCATTGGTCACATCACGCAATATAGATTGCTGCTCTTCTTTTTCAGTTAGATAAAGTCTTATTTTATCCGCAATTTTTTCTTTCCACGCATAGCGAATGAGTGCTTCTACCATATAATGGCTGTGTGTAGTCAATAAAACTCGAACCTCTTGCTTTACCAGTGCAATCATCAACTCGGCATATTTTAACTGCCAATTAGGATGAACATGAATTTCTGGTTCATCTAAAATAAGAATGCTACCCTGCTTGAGACTTTGATTTTGAATTAGAATCTGCAAGACACCAAACATTTTAATCCCAGAGGCCGTATCAAACATGGAAATTGGTTCATTGATCAAATCCTTTTCATAGACAATATTATCTGCTATTTCTTTATAAGAGAGTTTTCCTCTAATAATGTGCTGAATATCATTTGATAATTCAGATGAGAAAGAAGTCTGTTTAGTCTCTTTAGAAGCAAGGCGTAAAATTAAGTCTATCACCGTTTTAGGTAAATCATATTTAAACCCATATTGTTCGGCTAAAAGAAAGGTATTTTTGATATAAGAAAACTTATCCAATAAATCAGGATTGCCTATGAAAATGGGATAAAAATGGTCTTGATACAACTCCTGTTCTTTTGGTCTCAGCCTTGTCAAGCCGTTTGCTCTTGAAACTGCACTGGTGATTTCATTATAAAATATTTTACTAATCGTACTTTTTCCCGTATCGTTTTCTCCGGCAATAACGCTTAAACCCGCTAATTCTACTTCGGCTTGTTTAATTATCTTATACTGCTTTATTTCTAGCTTTATAACAGCACCAGCGGCACTGATTTTAATTCTTGGATCAGCGGCACAAATGGCGTTAAAACTATGTGTAACGCGCATTTTAAACTCTCGACTTTTAACATGTTCAGTAATCGCATCGCTTATTTTTCCAATAGCCTCTTCTCGCTTAGTCTTAGTGTCTGATCCTGAAATTTCTAATGCAGCCTGCCAACTTTCTCTTTGCTGTTCTAAGAGTAGCCAACGACCATAAGTTGAGAGCTGTTGAAAAAAATCTTGTTTCATTTTATTAATGCGCTTTTCTTTTTCTTCTTTAGTCACATGTTGATTAAATTTTATAATCGCATCAAAATCAAATAAGTTAAATATACTATTGCAAAATTCGTAAACAGGTTTTAATTCTCCATATTGCTCTTGTTTATTAACAATACGGCGATTTAACGCATCTACTTTTTTCCAATGACTATCCTTAACTTTATTTAAGAACTCTTGTAAAAGATTGAGAGAAAATGAAGCATCGGAAAATATTTTATCAATATTACTACAGTCGCAATAAGTATTAATAAATTTTCCAACTTCTAGTGGAATTTGTTCTAACAATTCCGCGATTTCAGATGCTAAATTAGCATCTGGAATCGCTTTATCAGATAAAAAAAAGGAGGCTGCTGTGATTTTTTTTCTATCTTTGACACTAAAATTACGGATTGCTTTTTCTACCTGTTTTTTTGATTCAGCATCAGCATTGGCTTTATTAAAAATGAATTTAAATTTATCAAGATAACCTTTCTCGAATATCTCCTTTAATGCTGAACTTGTCGATATAAATGGCTGATCAGCTTCTTCGATAAGAAAAACATAATCTGCAACATTCAAAAAATCAAAGTGTTTATTGGATAGCGCATTCAAATTATGCCCAATACCTTCACTATCTATTAAAATAATGGACTCATTCTTCTGAAGAAATGGACCAGCCAGTAATTTCCCTTCTATTCTGATATATGATAAAAGTGGAATGAGACTATTTTCTTGGTTAGACAATAATTTTTTGCTGATTTCAATAAAATCAGCTTTATTATCCCTTTGATAAGAATAAAAACCCATAGATAAGTCACAATGACATATCTGCTTAACAGATTCATTTATCCAATCATACATTTTTTCTTTCTTAGACTTGATAAGTACCTTTACATCAGAATTAGGAATTAACATTTCTGCATAAATTTCTTTCGCCATCTCTTGTAGTTGCTGGTGGCTTAAAATATAGCTAAATCGCGTTGTTTGGCAAGGAGTTTCAGAAATTAGTTCCACAATTTTCTTAATTTTTTCTTCAGATTCTATTTCAGAAATCGCACCATTTTCTGTTGTAGGCAATTCCGTGGTGACTTCTACTAAAACATCATGAATGGCATCTAGTATTTCCTCTTTTTCTTTAAATACTACAGTGGCTTTATATTCAGCCCCTTCGTGCAGAATATATTCCGTAGGAACAGTAGTTGTTCTGCTTTTACCAGTAACAGGAAAATTATCTTGTTCTGTTCCCATGATTTCTCTAATAAAAGTGGTTTTTCCTGAACCTGTTTTTCCAAGAACATAAACCCGCACCACATTTTTGGGAAGCGGTTGCTGACTTTCTAAAAGGTCTTGAATTTCAAAAAAATAAGCCATGAGTTCTCTCTAAAGGTTAAGATACAGCATAATGATGTGATTCATAACGTGTTTATTTTGTCAGAATCAGAATTTTCAACAGCGATTTTTGCCAATCGCTTATTTTCAGCCAATTTTTATTTTTTAAATTCTGAAATTCCGTTACTTCTGATTCTGACAGAAAAATTTTACGAATGACTTAATTTTGTTACGAATTTATTGGCAGGGGCAATATTTAGCCTTTTCTATCCCGGCCGGACATCGCTTTGTTTACCGTTGCTGGCGGGGCGTTTACTGCTAACACTTTCGGCTAAAAGGGCGTTAATATTATCTAGTAATTCTGTTTCATTAAACGGTTTGCCTAAATAACGATTAATGCCGATTTTCTCCGCTTTATCCCGGTGTTTTGCACCGGTGCGCGACGTGATCATGATAATGGGAATATGTTTCAATTCTGGAGTATTTCTTACTTGCGTCGCTAATTCATAACCATCCATGCGCGGCATTTCTACGTCTAATAACATGAGATCGGGAATATGTTCTTGCAATTGAGCGACGGCATCCACACCGTCTTTAGCGGTCAACACTTCCATGCCTTGACGTTTTAACAAGCGCGCCGTCACTTTACGCACCGTAATCGAATCGTCCACCACCATGATGGTTTTAACGGGAGCTTTTTCTTCCACCACTTCTTCGGCGGCGCGTGCCATTTCGTAGTGAGAAAGCGTGGCTTCGGTACGAGTGAGCGTGGGAACGTCCAAAATCAACACCACACGCCCATCGCCTAAAATCGTTGCCCCCGCAATCCAGCGAATCGCCCCAATTTGCGGCCCCACCGTTTTTACCACCACTTCCTTACTGCCTTCAATCCCGTCAACTAAAAACGCCATCCGTCTATCTCCAGCACGCACCAATAAAGTGGGAATTAAAGGCATGTCAATAGAACTTTTCCCTAAACCTAATAACTCTCCCAAATGCAGCACACGATAATCATTATCCATATAACGATAGTACCGCACATCTTCAGCTTGTGCGGTATTAGACACATCGGTACGCGGTAAACGCATGACGGCATCCACATTGTTTAAAGGAATCGCTAATGTTTCCTCTCCAATATGAATTAATAAAGCCTGATTGATCGTTAAAGACAAAGGCAAACGAATCTCGAATAAAGTGCCTTCATTGGTTTTGGAATGAATTTGTAAAGAACCGCCTAATTGTTTCACTTCACTGTTCACCACATCCATACCCACACCGCGCCCTGAGACTTGAGTAATTTTTTGTGCGGTACTAAAGGACGGCTCTAAAATAAATTGCATCAATTCCTGATCGCTAATCACCGTGTCGGTTTTAATCATATTGCGCTCTTCGGCTTTGCGTCGAATGGCCAATAGATTTAATCCCGCGCCATCATCACTCAACTTGATAATTAAATCAGAGCCTTCTTTGGCTAATTGAATTTTTACTTGAGCCACTGTTGGTTTTCCCGCTTGTTGACGGGTTTCTGCATCTTCAATGCCGTGACCAATGGCGTTACGTAATAAATGTTCTAATGGCGCAACAATGCGATTTAACACCGTCCGCTCAAATTCAATATTTTCACCTTCAATCACAAATTCCACTTGTTTGCGTAATTCTCTTGCCGTTAAGCGAGAAATGCGCTGCAATCGCGGCGAAATTCGAGCAAAAGGAATCATGCGCGTGCGCATAATGCCTTCTTGCAATTCAGCCCCCACTCGTGATTGTTGAATCAATAACGCATCACTTTGACGAGTGAGCGTTTTCATAATATCTTGAATGCTTAATAAGTCACTAATCGTTTCCATTAAGCTGCGTGATAATTGTTGCATCACCGAGAAACGGTCTAATTCTAATGGATCAAATTCCTCATTACCGTCTTCTAAAGTTTCGGAGAAATGCGAAATAATTTGCGCTTCGGTTTCAATTTCTAAACGCCGTAATTGGTCACGCAAACGGGTCACCGTTTGTTCCATTTCTACCAAGTTATTTTTAACAGCGGCTTGCTGCTGTTCCATGTGCGCACGAGAAATGGACAATTCGCCTGCTAAATTGGTTAATTTATCAATGAGAGAAACGCGCACACGAATACGATCTTCCGAACCTTCGCTGTCTCGATCATCATCCAATTTTTCAGTACGCGAGGCTGGTTCTGGTTCAGCGGTGGGCTTAGTGGGGGTTGATTTCACGGGAGCGGGGCGCGACATACCCGGCGGCGGAGTCGCTGTTCCCACAACAGGCGGCGGCGTAGGAACGGAGCTTGGCGCGGCCACTTCCTCTCCCCCCCCCGATAAAGACGTATTAATCTGCGCAATCAAATCATTAGGCATTTCCAGCGGCACACCAGAACGCACCGCTTCTAACATTGCCGCTAATTCATCGACACTGGTTTGAACAATTTCTTGTAAGCGATTATTGGATTGTGCGTTGCCTTCGACGATTTTGGTGAGTACCGATTCCAGATGATGACTCAGATCGCCCATTGGCACGATGCCCACCATACGCGCTCCACCTTTAAGCGTGTGTAGCTCGCGTTGTAATTCTTTCATCAACTGCATATTTTGCGGCGAAGACTGCCAACGCTCTAACAAAGATTGCGTATTTTCTAAGATTTCTTCGGCTTCATCTAAGAAAATCGACATAAATTCATCGGTGGCATCGGGAACATCAGCAGGCGCGGTTTTGGGCGCGCTGTTAATGGTTGTATTAACCGTTTCGTTGGCCAAAGCGGCAACGGGCTTGGCTTGGGGATGCGCCTGTTGTTCTGCTTTGATGTCGTTGAGTAAATCGGTTTGTTCAGCGTCGCTGGGGGGATGACCGTCTAAAATCGCTTCAATCTGAGCAGTGGCATTGTGGAGCAAATCGTAAGTATCACGCGGCAATTCTCCGTCTCGATTTTCCAATTGACGACACAAGGTCTCCAACGGTGCGGCCAAATTCGCCACGGGCAATAAATTCACACTGCGCGAACTGCCGTTAAGTGTATGAAAAGCACGGATTAAATCTTGAGTGATGCGTGTTTCTTCGGGAGATTGTTCATAATCGTGTAAAAATTTCTTCAAAGCCACCAAATGTGTGGCCGCTTCTTTGCGGAAAATACCAAGTAGAACAGGATCAATCGCGTCATCCATTCCCGAAGCGGAACTTGTGGCATGACTGCTTTGATTTTCTGCTTCAAAATCAGACAGTTCTGATAATAAAGAAGAGTCATCATCAAAATCAGACATTGCCTCCGTTTCCAACGCTGACTCCGAATCCGCATCAGTGTCAGACAACATGGGCATGTCCTCTAAACGGGCTAATTCAGATAAATCCGCATCCTCGCCTAATTCGCTGACGAATTCATCCTCTAAAGCAGGCAAGTCTAAATTATCTTCTGAATTATCCATTAAATCAGGTAATGTTGTGTCTAATTCATTGTCTTGTGTCTGGTCTAAATCGGGTAAATGAAGATCATCGCTGGCTAATTCGGTTTCTTCAGAAATTTCGTTTAAATTATCCAAATCATCGGCATTGTCTAAATCGCCTAATTCGGGTAAAATTTCTGTCAAATCGCTGGACATTTCTGGAGAATCTATTTCTTCTTCCAAAGTGTCTTCTGGTTCATCTTCTAATTCAGGCATTGCGGGTGCGGGTTTAGCCGTCACTGCGGGCGCGGTGGGTTCAACGGTCTTAGTTTCAGCACTTTGGGTATCGGCCGAATCAAACTCACCCAAACTGGTGCCTTTACTGGTCAGCAAATAATCCACTTGAGAAATTAATAAAATTTGTTCATAAGTTGCAGGCTTTTGTGTTTTAAATTGCTGAATCATATCAGGCAACACACCTTCTACCCGCCCAACCACTTGCAAAACCAATTCAGTGGCGGGAAATGCACCTTCTAATACGCGATTTAATAAATTCTCAAATCGCCAACCCAATTCACCAATCGCCGTCGCACCGACTAAACGACCACTGCCTTTAAGCGTGTGGAAATTACGCCGTAGCGTTCGTAAAGATTCCTGATCGGTGGGATCATCTTGCCATGCGGCAAAACTGGCGACAATTTCACCCAAGACCTCTTCGGCTTCTTCCACAAAAATTTCGAGAATTTCTTCATCGACTTCATCAGAGGTTATTTGTTCTGGAATTTGTAGCAGTTTCATTGTTGCAAATCACCATGACTAGGGGCGAGCGGTTGTAAAAAGGTTATGCGGTAATTCTCATAAAAACAAGAGCTTATGCCGCAGCCAGCAAGATATTCAGGCGTTGTTGCGTTAATTTTAGAATATCACGCGCATCCATCGGATTGCCTGCCAACGTGTCTAAATACAATTCTAAACTCAACAGTACATCAGCTAAAGCTTTTTGTTGGGTTTCAGGGGGGACAGTATTATCCCGAATGAAAACCTGCTCAATATAGCGTCCACATTTCGCCAACAATACCGCTGCATCCGCGTGGGACATTAGCGATAAAAATCCTTGAATTTGTTTTAACCGATTAGGAACTTCTAATAGCTCTTCATCTTGATTTTGACTGTCAATAAAAGTCACTAATGGATGAATCACTTGTGACAATTCCGTTTTGGCTTCATTCACAGCCACATTAAGAATAATGTCGAATTGCGGCGTATCAGAAAAATCAGTGTCTGGGCTTTGTTGCAAGCGTTGGCGGGCATGAACCCCTTGCACGCCTAAAATATCTAACGCCGCATCAATTTTAAGTAAATTATTCGCAATATCGAGTAAAGCATTCAAATGGGCTTCACGTTTTCCTTCGACGATTTCTTTAATTAAGATCGCCTGTCCTAACATGGCTTTACGTTGCACCATTAAGCCCAACAATCCCAAAGTATTAGCCATGTCTTTTAACAGACCCACTAAGGGAGACAATTCAGTAACAGAAGGGTTATCCGCACGATTAAAAATATCCAACGTTTCTTCAACCCGCGCAAAATCGTCTTTTAATAAAGTCACAACGATTTTCATTAACTCAATATCAGGGCCTGCAAAAATCAAACGGGCTGATTGTAAAGCGGCTTCTGATGGCGCGTAATCATCTAATTTAAAAGCCGTTTTAATCGCTGCAATCTGTTTACCGCGTGAACGGGCATGAGCCGCGTAATAAAGCAAATTGGTTAAAACGGCTTTCGGTGGAGCTACGCGCAATGCGGCGTTGCCATGATCGGCGATTTGTTTAATAATGGCATCGATTTGTTTGAGTAGATTTACAATGGCATTATTAACGTCTAAACCCTTTTGCAATAAGGCTTCTAAAATGCCTTCTGTCACCCACCAAATCTTAGTCACAGGAGCTTGGCCTGTGGCCTGTTGCATTCGCTGCATGACCGTGTAGATAAATTTAATCCCTTCAGGTTCTTTAGGCTGTTTAATTAAAGCCATTAAGCCTTTTTGATACGCGGCTCGCATCTTATTGGCATAATCTTTTAATTTGTCATCCGGTAAATTAGGGGCTTTGGCCGCAGGAACGGGTAAAGATAAATCTGGAGTAAAAAATTGATTGGCCGTTAAGGCGGGCTGCTCGCGCAATTCGCGTAAACTATTTAATTGTGGTAATAATGCCAGCGGAATATCTTGTTGAACAATGGCTAAATGATCCAGATAATTAGGTAATTGAATTAAAGCCTGCATTAATACATCATAGGTACGCTCATTATTGGCAATCTTCCCTGCCAGTAGGACTTGAATGGTGGCCTCGACTTCTTTCACCAGTAATGCAGCCGTTTGTAGATCAAGAATATTTAACACGCCACGAATCTCGTGCAACCAAATGATGCCTTGTTGTAAAGGTGCCGTGTCGCTGGGATTTTCCACAAATTGCTCTAAGGCTTGTCGGGTTTGCTTTAAACTGTCGTCAATTGTGGTTTTTACCCATGTTAGGGCTGCGTGCTTCATTGATTTACCAATTTTCCAGTAATGAAGGGGTTAATGAGGATCGAAATGATCTTTTTTAAGCGTCTTTCTCGCAGGCGCGCTTACTATGATAGCAGATAATTAGTGTAAGTCATTTACTTTTTGTGAGTGAGCGTTGAGAATGTCGTGGAGAGCGATTCAGCAACCTGCCTGATATGTGCTACCATTTATTTGTTTTACTCCATTTCTCATGAGAGCGTGATCATGACTCAAGATCAAGATTTAATGTGTCGCCATTTTAATACGTATAGCGGGGTCAAATTGCCATTGAATTTACTCAATGAATTAACCCCACAAGACATTGCCAATCGCAACACTTATTTTAACGGTTATTTTGATAAGCAACAACGTCTAGTGTGTTGTGAAAAGATCGTGTATGGCGATGTGGAATTAAAACACGATTATACTTATCATCCCAATGGCTTATTAAAGCAAGCAAACATCACAGATTCCGACGGCGAATTAAGCGTTATAGAATTTGATGAACAGGGGACAAAAATAGAAACAGATTAGGTTGTATTTTAATTTGATTTTTATCTGTTTTTTTTAATGGAATTAACGCAGTTTATAGTAGTTTTCAATGCGCACTAATTCGTCTAACATTTCTGCTTTTTTTGCCATAAATTCCACCCCAATATCGTAAAGAACAGGTGAGTGTTCGAGGGAATTTTTATCTGATAAAAGATGACACCATATTACTTTACCAATAAAGGTAAAAGGCGAGTCTGCTTTAATGTGAATGTGTAAAAGTGTGCCTTCTTTCCATGCTTTTTCAGAGGTAAAAGCCAATCCACCTAAACTGACATTTTTGGTATAAACCGCTTCAACAGCGGCTTGTTCACCTGCTCTGGAAATGGTTTGTACGGTCAACGGAATGCACATTGGATGTCGATGAAATTGTCGTCTTGTGGTCATTGCTCACTCCGTTATTGTAAAAACAATTTGTTGTGCTTATGGCAGGGATAACGTATAAAAAACGTTATCCCTTTATCGATCATTGTGGTCAATAGGCGTTAAAATAAAATGCGTTCTTCAAAATATTTTACCCGCTGACTGGCTTCTAACATCGCCGGTGTCACCACCTTAATTCCTTCCCGATCCAACGCAATACTCCCCAATCCCATTAGAGAATTGGGTGGGGTAATGGTCACCCAAAAACCACTAGAAGAAATGCTAAATGTGACTTCATATTGTTCAGCCATCACTTTGGCAGAATCACTGCGTTTATCGCGCATTTGCTGGTGAAATTCATCCACCCGCAAGAAGACTTGAGCCAAGGCTTCTGCCTCACTGGGCGTGAGTTTTAAACGGCCACCTGTCACACGTTGTGTGGCTTTAAGTATGACATAACTGCCTTCTGGAGTCTTTTCAATGTCCAATGCAGCCCGCCCCGCCGCCGCAATATTCCATGTAAACGTGTATTGACTGACTTCAAAACCCGCCGCCGTCATACTCCACAATCCCAATAGCAACACCATAATGGTTGTTTTCATAATACACTCCTATGAATTTTCACAGCACGACTCTCGTTATCCCGACAATTCGCCCATATAACGCGAGGGCGACTTGCCCAAATAGTAGGAAACAGTTTAAATTAAATAGCGTTTAAATTCAAAATGTTATTTTTGCAACCACACAAATTGTACTCAGCTAATGAGCAGACGCAATAAATATGGCATAATGTCAAGTTCATCTTGCTTAAAACAACAGAAGGAATTTTAGATGGATTTTTTAATTCAACCCGCATTTGCCCAAGACGCAGCCGCTTCTGGTGGTGGTTTAGCCAGTTTAATACCACTGGTTTTATTATTTGTGGTGTTTTATTTCTTACTCATTCGTCCCCAGACAAAACGAGTAAAAGAACACAAACAAATGGTCGAAGCATTAGCGAAAGGCGATGAAGTGGTCACTAATGGCGGTTTATTGGGTAAAATTACCGAATTAGGAGATAATTTTCTTGTTATCGAAATTGCAACCGGTGTTGAAGTGAAAATTCAACGCATGTCTGTGGCTGCTGTCTTGCCTAAAGGCACGATGAAAACATTATAAAGGCAACCTGTTATTCACCACTTAACCTTTTCTTAGAAGTTTGTTTAATGAACCAGTATCCTCTTTGGAAATATCTGCTCATAGGTAGCGTTATTTTTATCTGTAGCCTATACGCCCTTCCCAATCTATTTGGCGAAGACCCTGCCGTGCAAATCTCCCCGCCTTATGCGCGAGATGTCAAAATTGATGACTCGGTGCGTGAGATGGTTGCGGCTAAATTAACCGAATTAAATTTGGAGTTTAAAGAAATCGAAATGACTCCCGAAAGATTGTTGGTACGTTTTTCTAATACGGATCAGCAATTATTGGCTTATACTGAGTTATTAAAAGCCTTACCGGGATATATTGTGGCGCAAAATTTAGCTCCAGCGACACCCTCATGGCTGATTGCTTTGGGCGCGAAACCCATGTATTTGGGATTGGATTTACGCGGTGGGGTGCATTTCTTAATGGCCGTGGATATGAAATCGGCTCTTGTTCAAGACGAAGAACGTTATATTAATGATTTTCGTAATGTGTTGCGCGAACAAAAAATTCGCTATCGAGGAATTAACCGTTTGCCCGGAGAATCTGGGGGCATTCGGCTCAGTTTTAGTGATGCAGAATTGCGAGAACAAGCACGAAAATTTATAGCCAAAGATTATTCTGAATTAATGATCACAGAATTTGACGGCACTGATGATTATCAATTGCATTTGCAATTTACTGAGAAAGCCTTAGAGGAAAATCGCCAACAAGCGGTGGAACAAAACATTACCACTTTGCGTAATCGTGTGAATGAATTAGGGGTTGCGGAACCGATTATTCAACGTCAAGGCACAGATCGAATTGTGGTGCAATTGCCCGGCGTGCAAGACACTGCCCGCGCTAAGGAAATTCTAGGGGCGACGGCGACATTAGAATTTCGTTTGACCGAAGGCGATATGCAGGCGTGGCAAGAAGCCCAAAGCAGCGGCCGTGCGCCTGTCAATGCGCGCTTATATCAACGTCGTGACGGCGCACCGGTGTTGTTAAAACGCAGCGTCATCGTGACGGGAGACCAAATCAATGACGCGGCTTCAACCATCGATCAACGCTCTGGCAGCCCTGCAACTGTCGTACGATTAGACAGCAAAGGCGCAAACCGTATGTTAGAAACCACCCGCGACAATGTCGGTAAACCGATGGCAGTGGTTTTTATTGAATATAAAACTGAAACCAGTGTGGTCAATGGACAGGAAGTTAAATCCCGTAAAAAAGTAGAAGAAGTGATTAATGTGGCCACGATTCAAGAGGCTTTTGGGCGCAATTTTCAAATCACGGGTTTAACCTCAGCCGAAGCGCATAATTTAGCCTTATTATTGCGGGCAGGCGCATTAAAAGCTCCTATGGAAATCATTGAGGAACGCACCATTGGCCCCAGCTTAGGTCAAGAGAATATTAATCAAGGTTTAATTTCTGTGATGATTGCTTTTCTTGTCGTGATGTTTTTCATGTTTTTGCGTTATCACATTTTTGGCTTAATTGCCAATGTGGCATTAATGTTAAATGTGGTGGTATTGGTGGCTTTATTGTCTTTATTACAAGCGACTTTAACTTTACCGGGGATTGCGGGTATTGTTTTAACGTTGGGGATGGCGGTTGATGCCAATGTTTTAATCTTTGAGCGTACCCGTGAGGAGATTGCTAATGGCAACAGTCCACAAAATAGCATTACTTCGGGTTTTGATCGGGCATTTACCACCATTTTTGACTCGAATTTAACCACTTTGATTGCGGCGTTAATGCTTTTCAGTTTTGGTACGGGGCCGATTAAAGGTTTTGCGATTACTTTATCCTTAGGAATTATTTCATCCATGTTCACTGCGATTTTAGTGAGTCGTGGCATTATCAATTATTTCTACGGTAATCGTCGTTTGCAACGTTTGCCTGTTTAATGTGAGAGAAAAAGAATTATGTTTAATTTTTTACATCGTTTTGATTACAACTATGATTTTCTCTCTAAACGGAAAATTGCAGTGGCGATTTCTGCCTTTTTGTTTGTTGTTTCCCTATTAGCGATTGGCTTTCGTGGGCTTAATTTCGGGATTGATTTTACGGGCGGTACGTTGGTTGAAGTTGGCTATACTCAAGCGGCTGAATTGGAGAATATTCGCACGCGATTATCGAGTAACGGTTTTAGTGATGCGACGGTGCAGAATTTCGGCTCCTCAACTGAAGTATTAATTCGTCTAGGTATTCATGAAGAATATAATAATGAGCAGTTAAGCAATCGCGTCTTAGAAATTCTTAAAGATGGCGGTGTCGAAGTGCAAATGCGCCGTGTTGAGTTTGTTGGCCCGCAAGTGGGTAAAGAACTGGTAGAAGACGGTGGTTTAGCGGTTATTTATACCTTAATTGGTATTTTAATTTATGTGGCTTTTCGTTTTGAATATCGCTTTGCTGTGGGGGCAATTATCGCTTTGGTACACGATACGGTAATCACGGTGGGTTTATTTGCCGTGACGCACATGCAATTTGATTTAACGGTATTGGCGGCGGTATTGGCGGTGATTGGTTATTCATTAAATGATACCATTGTGGTTTTTGATCGGGTGCGGGATAATTTCTTAAAAATGCGTAAGCAAAGCGTAGAAGAAATTGTTAATCGCTCGATTAATCAAATGTTAGGGCGAAGTGTCATGACTTCGTTGACAACTTTGTTAGTGTTGATCGTTTTATTTTTATTAGGAGGCGAGTTAATTCACGGCTTTGCGACGGCGTTAATTGTTGGGATTGTGGTGGGGACATATTCCTCTATCTATATTGCCAGCGTGGCCGCATTGGCATTAGGAATTAACCGAAATGATTTATTACCTCCTGTTAAAGAAGGTGCGGATCAACCTCCCCAACGTGAGATAGATCAGCCTTAGTAAAATACACTAAATAAAGGTACTCATGCCACTTTAAGAAAAGGGATAACGTAACTGGAAAAAGTTGTGTTATCCCTCTTTTTTTCACTCTTAATTATAATAAACGGTATTGTCATGATGTATCATGATTTTTTTGGTTTAAATGCGCCTCCTTTTAAAATTACGCCAGACCCGCAATTATTTTATACAGGCGGCTATCGCGGTCTAGCTTTAGAAGCCTTAATATACGCCATTTTGCACGGCGAAGGCATTGTGAAAGTGGTAGGAGAAGTGGGCAGTGGAAAAACCATGTTATGCCGCATGTTAGAGCGAAAATTGCCTGCGTCGGTATTAATTATTTATTTGGCGAATCCCAGCTTATCGCCAGAGCTAATTCTACATGCAATTGCCTTTGAAATGAATTTGCCCATCTGCACAGAAACAAACCGTTTAGAGGTGATGCGCCATTTACAACACAGCTTATTACAACACCACAGCGAAAATCGGCAAGTGGTTATTTTTATTGAAGAAGCGCAAAGTATGCCTGTAGCCACTTTGGAAGAAATTCGTTTATTAAGTAATTTAGAAACAGCGCACGATAAATTATTGCAAATTGTTTTATTCGGACAACCTGAATTAGATGAATTATTATCTGCACCGCATATTTGTCAATTAAAAGAAAGAATTACACACAGTATTTATTTAATGCCACTGCATGAAAACGACATTCAAGATTATTTATATTTTAGAATGCAATCGGTGGGCTATCGCGGCTTACCTGTTTTTACTAAAAAAGCCATTCATACTTTATATTATTATTCTCAAGGTTTGATGCGACGCATTAATATATTAGCCGATAAATCGTTATTAGCCGCTTATATGGATAATCAACAATGTGTTCAAGTGAAACATGTGAAAAGAGCCGCTCAAGACAGCGGTTTTATCGTAAAAACAAAATTTAAATCATTCTCCAGTTTTATTTTAATAACGGTGATAGCCATTTTAATTATTAGCGCGTTTTGGTTTTTACCACATGGCTCTTATTGGAAGCAATGGTTAGCTCAATATGTCATTAAAAATGAACCTCGTGAAATGACGCATCCTGTTGTCATAGAACCCGTGACAGAAACAGTTCAATTAACGCCCATTGAAACAGATATTAAACCTGAGAATAAACCCACCGAAACGCCTCCCAATACCATCACAATTACTTTAATATTACCCGAATTATTACAGGAACGCCTTAAAGCCAGTGAATTATGGTTACAAAACAGCAATTCACAGCACTATAGTATTCAAATTTTGCGTACTTCTTATCAAAAAACAATGGAATTAACACAATTTTTACAGCGAGAAGAATTAGCTCCTTTATTGCCCACTTTATTTTTATACCATAAAGATCAACAATGGAGCGTTTTTTATGGTACATTTGCTGATGAAAATAGTGCGTTATTAGCGATAAATGAATTGCCCGAAAATATCCGTCAGAATCGCCCTTATGTGCGGCGTTTATCAACTTTAATGACACCATGATGAGTGGGATAGGAAAACGATAATTATGAGTGATGAGAGCATTTATTTATTATTGTCAATTATTGTATTAAGTCTTTTGCTATTTCCTTTTGTGACGCGCTTAATTTGGATATTAAGTGTACGTCGTTTGCAGCGAAAATGGAAACGGGAATTAAACGAAATTGAATTAAAAGGACAATTACAGCGCGCTCGAATAATTAGCTTATTTTTTGTTTTATTTTTCTCGTTTCTTTTTAATGTCTCACTGCTATACCAAAATTAAGTCATTCATAAAATTTTTCTGTCAGAATCAGAATTTACAGAATTTTAGGATTTTCAGAATTAAAGAATAAAAAATCTGTTTAAAATAAATGACTTGCAAGAATAAATTTTGAAAATTATTTAATTCTGTAAATTCTGATTCTGACAAAATAAAGGTTTTATAAATCACATCATCTTGCTATAGGAATTAAATAGGATGGATGAAAAATTTTATCTTTTTTTAAAATGGACAGCGATTAGCATGGCAGTGATGTGGATTGGCTGGACGATTTATGACAGTTATTTTTCGCATCGCAATCCCGGCGATACGACTTATTTATCAGCGGAATATTCTTTTGCTGATGGTCGTTATCAAGATGCTTTACATGGTTTTAATGAAGTATTAGCGCAAAATAATGATCATTTTCACGCATTAAGTGGAAAAGCGCGTACTTTATTACGGTTAGAACGTTATTCAGAGGCGTTAATGGCGTTTAATGATGTCATTATGCGTGACCCTAATTTTGCGCCTAATTATGCCAATCGCGGCATTTTACATGACCATTTAGGGAATTATGAAAAAGCTCTTGCAGATTATCGACATGCCTTGCAACTAGACCCTGATTTAGCCAAAGGGCCGGGCTGGCTCACGCGCTTTTTTCGCTTGCAAACCGAAAAACCCCCCACCATTGCTAGCCGTGCTGATTATTTGTCGATTCAATTGGCAAAGCCCGCTCATGAACGTGAATTAAAGAAGCCTGAAGAAGATGCTAAACAACGACCTTATCAACAGTAAATTAGACCCTTTAAATCCAGCAATTCATGTTAAGCATTTAAGCAAAACTTATGGTGAATTTAAAGCGGTTAAAAACATTTCTTTTTCGGCGCAATCGGGACAAATTGTTGGCTTATTAGGCCCGAATGGGGCGGGAAAAACCACCACATTGCGCCTATTGGCAGGAATTATGGCCATGAGTGCGGGTCAAATTGAAATTTGTGGTTATGATATTTCTCAACATTTATTTGAAGTGCGGCGGCGTATTGGTTTTCTATCAGGCGATACCCAATTATATCGCCGTTTATCGCCGCGAGAAAATATGAATTATTTTGGTTTATTGCATCAATTACCGCCCGCACAATTGAAACAACGTATTGAGCAATTAATAGAACAATTTGAAATGCAATCTTTTGCACATCGTCCAGTTGAGAAATTATCCAGTGGACAAAAGCAACGTGCCAATATTGCCAGAATATTGGTACATCAACCGAGAGTGCTTATTTTAGATGAAATTACTGCTTCATTGGATATTATTAGCAGTCAATTTATGATGGACTTTTTAAAACAAGAAAAACAACGTGGCTGTAGCATTTTATTTTCCACCCATATTATGAGTGAAGCAGAATATTTATGTGATCATATTTTACTGCTATATCAAGGAGATATCTTAGACGAAGGTTCACCAGAACAATTAATGCAACAAAGCCAAGCCGCTAATTTGACGGAGGCTTTTTTACACCAAATTAAACATTATTCTCAACAAGGAAATTTGCCATGAACTGGCCACGTCGTTCGATTATTTTAACCATATTTTACACCGAAATTTTAAAGGTTATGCGGGATCGTGTGACTTTATTTTTTAGCTTAATTTTACCGTTAATACTGTGGCCTTTATTGGCGTTATTAATGACGCAAACGATTATTAATCATTTTTTACGAGTAGAAAGTGAAGTGTCTAAAATTGCGATTATCAGTGATTTACAAAAATTACCTGATAGTTTATTACATGAATTAGAAAATAACGATAAATTAACCCTACTCGATGCTTCTCATCCATTGACAAAGGAATTAAATATAGAAAATCGTCAAGGCATAGAGCAAATGATTAATGATCATGAATTTAATGCGCTATTACTGATTAATCCTATTGATATTATTGAACATGAGAAAATCATTAATTACCATGTTTCTATTCTTTTCGATTCCACCCAAACGGCATCTAATAAAGCAGCGAATCGTTTGCGGGAAATATTGAACGAATGGAAAAATAAAGTTGTCACGGATCGTTTAATTCAACAAGGTTTAGCCCAAAGCTATATTGAACCATTAACGGTGGTGCGAGAAAATTTAGCCACTTCGCAAAAACAATCGCGTAGCCATTTGGGGGGATTATTGCCTTATGTGCTGGTGATTATGTTGCTTGTGGGCAGTTTTCACCCTGCGATTGAAGTGACTGCTGGAGAAAAAGAACATGGCACATTACCCACTTTATTATCGACTCCCGTTTATGATGTGGAATTGGTTTTAGGAAAATATTTTGCGATTGTCTTAATTGCCATTGCCAGTGTCACGGCTAATATTATCGGTATTGCCAGTGTTTTATTTTTTGGTTTGGGACAGACGGATTTAAATTTAAGTTTTTCTTTATTAGCTGTTATTTTTTTAATTTTATTGCCATTGGCGTTTTTATTTTCTGCGGCGACAATGAGTGTGGCCGTTTTTGCTAATAGTTATCGAGAAGGACAAAACTTATTAGCTCCGTTAATGATTGTGGGAATGTTACCTGCATTGACTTCGTTAATTCCTGATTTAGAATTAACTTTTACGTTAGCCTTGTTACCGGGCTTTAATGTCGCTATTTTAATTAAACAATTATTAATTCAACCGATTGATCCTTTATTGATTTTTTTAACGGTTTTTTCTAATGCCGTTTTTGCTTTATTTGCTTTAATATTAATCACTAAGATTTTTGCCAGTGAACCTGTTATTTTTGCGGGACAAAGTTTATTGCATCGTTTATTGTCCTTTAGACCGTATGAAAACCGTTTTCCCACTGCCAATACTGGTTTTTTTATTTATCTCATTCTACTCATTTTAACGTTTTATGCTTCACTGGGTTTAGCCCGTTTTGGTTTGCATGTTCAAGTGCCAGTTATGCAATTGGGGTTATTTCTTGGATTGCCGTTATTATTAGCGTGGTATTTTCGTTGGCCGATACGCCAGATTTTTTCTCTTAAAAAGCCGACTTTTATTTTAATTATTGCTGCAATTTTTATTGGGTCTACGGCATGGTTGGCATTGAGTTGGGTGTTGCAATTAACTCCACCACCGCCCGAATTTACGCAGAAAATGCTTGATTTATTAAGCCTCACCGACAACCAATATAGCTTATTTGTGCATTTGTTGTTAATTGCTTTATTACCGGGGCTATGTGAAGAATTTGCGTTTCGTGGTTTATTATTATCCAGTTTTTTACGTCGTTTTTCTCCATTGTGGGCGATTGTTTTAACCGCAATTTGTTTTGGTTTAGCGCACATGTCTTTATATCGATTTATTCCAACTGCTTTATTAGGTCTTTTATTGGGTTATGTGGTGTGGAAAACAGGATCAATTTGGTTAGCCGTGATTATTCATACTTTAAATAATGCCAGCACTTTATTAATTACTCGTTATTTATCCGATTCAGAAACGGGACAGATTGTCACTGACATTGAAATTTCGGGATTATGGGTATTATTGGCGATGATTTTATGTGCGTTGGGGTTGTGGTTAATTTCTGTTTTTTCTCAAGCAAATATTTCCCCATTTTTGAAAAGAGAAGGGTCATAAATGAAAAGTATTAACTTGTTTTCTCTATTGTGTTTTTCTTTACTTTTATTTAGCTTCATTGTTTCTGCTGATATTAAAGAAGAGATAGAACCTATTAAAATTGCGGTGATTATGCCCAAAACGGGCAATGCCGCTTCTTACAATTACAGCGGCTTAATGGGCGTGCGTTTTGCGGTGGCTTTATTAAATCAACAAGGCGGGCTTTTAAATCGCCCCATTGAGTTAATAGAATTCGACAATCAAAGTAGCCCTATTGGCTCTAAAGTGGCGGCGGATATGGCTGTGCAGCAGCAAGTGCATGGTGTGATTGGTCCCGGTTGGAGTTCGCACGCGCTTGGCAGTGCGCCGGTGTTGCAGCAAGCGGGAATTCCTATGATTTCTGCCAATGCCACGATTGATCAATTGACAGAAATGGGTGACTATATTTTTCGCGCTTGCTTTATCGATACTTTACAAGGAACATTATTGGCAGAATTTGCCAGAAAAGTATTAATGGCAGAAACGGCGGTTATTTTTGTCAATATTCGCAGTGATTATAGCATGGCTTTATCAGAAAAGTTTAAAACTATTTTTGAGCAATTAGGGGGAAAAATTAGCCTAGAGATTGAGTATCAAGAAAGACATCGTGATTTTCGTCCTTTATTGCGTTCTGTCATGATGTTGCAACCTGATTTATTATTTGTTCCCAGTTATGACGAAATTATTTTATTTACAGAACATGCTAATGATTTAGATTTTAGACCCATTATATTGGGTGGAGATGGCTGGCCACGGGAAGGATTTAATAAAACTATGCTGGGTTTTTTTAGCACACATTGGACTTCAGAAACAGCAGATGAATCTACTCTAGCCTTATCACAACAATTTATTGAATGGCAACAGCAAGAAATGGTCCAATTCCTATTGATTCTGAGGTGGTATTAGCCCGCGATGCGGTTTATTTATTGGCTGATGCCATTACTCGCGCCAATAGCTCAAATCCTGCCGATATTCGCAAAGCTTTGGCAGAAACTAAAGGATTTCAGGGCATCACAGGAGAAATTACTTTTGATGAATTAGGCAATCCAATTAAACCTGTTATTATCATGCGAATGTTTCAAGGAAAAGCCAGTTATTATCAATCACTACTTCCACCTGATTTTATTATTACAGAATAACTATTTTTCATTGGATGATAACGATAATGAATAATAAAACCCTTCGATTTAAGTTTAATGTTATATTAGTTTTCACTTTATTACTTATTTCCACTATTTATATCGCTATTTTGTATCCATTTGAAATGCGGCGGCAAAAATTGGCATTAGAACAGGTGAGTTTATTATTAAATTCTATTGTGTATCAGCGACGGGATGAATTAGCCAATGAATTATTTGCGCGACATCAACGCTCTATGGTAAAAACATTAGAGCGAATTTTAGAGATGGAAAAGGTGTTGCACGTCAGTGTTTATTTCTCTGATGGAACGCCATTTGTGGCTACGGGAAAAGGCGAAATAGAACCGCTATCATTAACGATGCAAGAATTGATTAATCATAAAAAAGATGTTTATGAAGAAAATATTTGGGAAGGGATTGAAGTTTTAACGTATTTGACCGCATTTGAAGTGATTGGAGAGCGAGTGGGTTATTTAAAAATTAATTACTCTTTAGAAGCTGTGAATAAAAATACTCGTTTTAGCATTATTATATTTACCACGTTATTATTTACTATTTTATTGGTGATTTCAGTTTTACTTAATTTTACCTTAATGCGCTTTGTGATTAAACCTGTGGTTCGTTTGCAAGAAGTGATGCAAAAAGTTGAAGAAATGCCACAGAATCATGGCATTTATCATGAACGTTTAACGATTCAATTGCCTGTGCGGGATTTAGATGAAATTGGTTTATTATATCGGGCATTTAATCAGATGGTGCAGCGTTTAGATTGTGCATTGCAAGCGGTGGCAATGGCGAATTCGGAATTAGAAGAAAAAGTACGGCAACGCACCCTGAATTTAGAGCAGCTTAATGCAGAATTAACCGAAGCGCGACAACGGGCTGAAGCCGCTAATCAAACCAAAAGCCAATTTGTGGCGAATGTTAGTCATGAATTGCGCACGCCTTTGAACGGCATTTTAGGCATGGCTGAATTGTTATTAAGTTCTCCTTTAACACCTGAGTTAAAAAATAATCTGGATATTATTCACAGTTCGGGAAAATTATTATTAAATTTGATTAATGAATTGCTCGATGTGTCTAAATTAGAAGCGGGCAAAGTAGAACTAGAATCACGTGATTTTAATTTAAAAAATACTTTAGATAATGTTTTAAATTTAATGCGTTTGCGGGCTGAAGAAAAAGGGTTGAAATTACAAGTTGATATGGATGCGAAGTGTCCCGTGTGGATGGTGGGCGATGATAATCGTTTACAGCAAGTTATTTTGAATTTGGTCAGCAATTCCATTAAATTTACGGCTAAAGGACAAGTGACGATTAAAGTTGAATGTTTGCATCTTGCAGAACAACAAGTGACTTTTAAATGCGCCATTATTGACACGGGAATTGGTATTAGTGCGGAAAAATTGGGACGCTTATTTCAAAAATTTAGTCAAGCCGATTCTTCTACCAGTCGAGAATATGGTGGCACAGGATTAGGATTATATATTTGTCAGCAATTGGTCTTGTTAATGGGGGGGCAAATTGGGGTGGAAACGAAAGCCCAAGAAGGCAGTATTTTCTGGTTTATTTTAACCTTACCCATTGCAGAACCACCCGCCGTAATAGCAGCGAATCCCGCGCTTATCGCACAACAAGAAGAAGATATTAATGTATTGTTAAAGCATGCGCAATTACTTTTGGTTGAAGATAATAAAACCAATCAGCTTATTGCTAAAGTCATGTTACAGAAATTAGGCGGGCATATTATGATTGCAAATCACGGTCAAGAAGCCTTAGATTTATTGGCACAACATACTTTTGATCTGATATTAATGGATGTGCAAATGCCTATTTTAGACGGTTATCAAACCACTCGCCGAATTCGAGAAAATAACACCACTCATTACGCGACCATTCCCATTATTGCCATGACCGCTAATGCGTCTAATAGCGATTTTGAAAGCTGCATTCGTTCGGGTATGAACGATTTTCTGACTAAACCTATCACCCTTGATGCACTGGCTAACACCTTGAAAAAATGGCTGCCACGTAAATCCCCTTCTGCTTGATCCCTGCCTATTCTGTTGTGGTTATAAAAAACCTTTCTGTTTATCGGATTGAATTTTTAAAAAAATTGATTCATACTCGCTTTATGTAGGGTGATAAATCACTTTTTAACTTAGATTAAAAAAAACATGAGCGATTACTTATTAATTTTTATTAGCACAGTATTGGTCAATAATTTCGTTTTGGTGAAATTCTTAGGCTTATGTCCCTTTATGAGCGTTTCTACTAAATTAGAAACGGCTGTGGGGATGGGATTGGCCACCACTTTTGTTTTAACCTTATCTTCAATTTCCAGCTACTTAGTGAATTATTATTTACTGATTCCTGCAAATTTAGAATTTTTACGCACCATTGCTTTTATTTTAGTGATTGCGGGCGTGGTGCAATTTACAGAAATGGTGGTGCATAAAACCAGTCCTTTGTTGTATCAAAGTTTAGGCATTTTCTTACCGTTAATTACCACGAATTGTGCGGTATTGGGCGTGGCATTATTAAATGTGCAAGAACAGCATGGATTTTTATCTTCTGCGGTGTATGGTTTTGGTGCGGCAATTGGTTTTTCTTTGGTATTAACTTTGTTTGCGGCTTTGCGCGAACGAGTGGCATTAGCGGATGTGCCGAGTGTTTTTAAAGGCGCGCCCATTGCGCTGATTTCTACGGGAATTATGGCGATTGCTTTTATGGGCTTTACGGGTTTAGTAAAATGATAATTTTATCGGCCATTTTTGTTTTGGGTGGATTGGCATTTGGGTTTGGCATTTTATTGAGCTACGCTGCGGTGCGATTTCGGGTTGAAAGTAATCCAGTGGTCGATCAAATTGATGCCATTTTGCCTCAACAGCAATGTGGAAAATGCGCTTATCCGGGCTGCCGACCTTACGCCGAAGCCATCGCCAAGGGTGAAGCAGACATTAATTTATGTCCCCCCGGCGGAGAAGCGGGCATGTTGGCTTTGGCTGATTTGTTAGACCGAGAACCTAGACCATTAAACGCCACCGAAGTCACAGAAAAAATACAAAAAGTGGCCGTTATTGATGAACAAACTTGTATCGGTTGTACATTATGTATTCAAGCCTGTCCCGTCGATGCCATTCTTGGCATGGCAAAACAAATGCACACGGTCATCGCCAGCGAATGCACAGGCTGTGAATTATGTATTGCACCTTGCCCCGTAGATTGTATTAGCATGATTTCTGTGCCACAAACCACCAGCAATTGGAAATGGCCTTATCCCGTTTTTCGCTTAAAACCCACCTCTTCCCGCTTGCCAGAGTCAGTCACGCAATGAATTTAACGAATTTTAAAAGTTTATGGCGTTTTAATGGAGGAATTCATTTACCCGGCCATAAATCCTTGTCTAATCAATCCCCTATTATTAAAGCCGAATTACCGCGTTTTCTGGTTTTGCCTTTATTGCAACACATTGGAGTGCCGGCCGAGCCAGCGGTAAAAGTAGGCGATTCGGTGTTAAAAGGGCAAATTATTGCGCGTTGTCAAGCGGATAATTGTGATGTGTTGACCAGTTCGCCGATTCATGCGTCAAGTTCGGGAACGATGGTGGCGATTGAAGCGCGTCCGGTGCCGCATCCGTCGGGTTTGTCTGCGCCGTGTATTATTATTGAAACGGATGGCTTGGATGCGTGGGTGGAAAAACGCCCGTTGTTGGATTACAAAAATTTGTCTCCTGCCGAAGTCAGACAACATATTGCGCGAGCGGGTATTGTGGGTTTAGGGGGCGCGGGTTTTCCGTCGCACATGAAATTGCGTCCCGAAGGCATTAACACGTTGATTTTAAACGGGGCTGAATGTGAGCCGTATATTACATGTGATGATCGCTTAATGCGGGAGCGTCCCGATGAAATTATTGCGGGCGCGGAGATTTTGCGTCATGTACTAGGTGGAGCGAAACATTGTATTATTGCAGTGGAAGACAATAAGCCCGAAGCCTTCAACGCATTACAAGAAGAATTAACCCGTCGCCACGCGCATAGCGATATAGCAGTTATACAAGTTCCCACACGCTATCCGACGGGCGGCGAACGGCAACTCATCCAAGTCTTGACGGGAAAAGAAATTGGTCGTGCCGATTTGCCGGCGCGTTTTGGGATTGTCATGCACAATGTGGAAACGGCTAAAGCGGTCTGTCGTGCCGTACAATATGGCGAGCCTTTGGTATCACGTACAGTCACGGTGACAGGCGGCGGCGTGACACGTCCCGGTAATTTTGAAGTCCCATTGGGTATGCGAATGGCGGATTTATTGGCACAAGCGGGAAAAATACCTGAAGTCAAACGCTTGGTGATGGGCGGCCCTATGATGGGTTTTGCCTTGCCGTCGGATGATTTACCGATTGTGAAAACAACAAATTGCTTAATTGCGTATTTGCCGCATGAAGTAAAAATATTACCCGAAGCCATGCCATGTATTCGATGTGGCGCGTGTGCGGAAACCTGCCCTGTCAATTTATTACCGCAACAGTTATATTGGTTCGCTCAAGCCAAAGAATTCAAGAAGTTACAAGCACAACATTTATTTGAATGTATTGATTGTGGTTGTTGTGCTTACGTTTGCCCTAGCCATATTCCGTTGGTGGATTACTTTCGTTTTGCGAAAGCAGAAATTCGTGCCGCGGATCGAGAAAAACAACGCGCCGATCATGCGCGCCAACGTTATGAGTCGCGCCAAGCCCGTTTAGAACGAGAAAAAGCCGAAAAAGCCGCACGTCACCAACAAAAAGCCACTTTGCCTGACGCAACGACAGTGAACGACGGCCAAGACAAACAAGCCGAAATCGCCGCCGCGGTCGCACGAGTGCAGGCGAAAAAATCAGTCGCTTCCGCCGCGGTCGAAGCCGAGAAAAATACAAATGAGTCCTGATACCTCTCCTCAAATGTTTTACATTTCTATCGTTATCGAAAGACAGTCTGTTCGTAATCACCCGTGGTTGAAACACCGCTGGCGTGTGGTGGGCGTGGTGGTGGCTGAGGAAAAACAAAGCCGTCAGCGGGTATTGATTCGTGAAGATGCGGAAAATACGTGGTTCATGTGGCAGGGATTTACGCTACAATTGCACCGCGATCAAGCTCCCAGTTACTACCACAATTTGACTTCAGAAACGCCACAATTATTCGTTATTTGTCATCCATCCTCTGATTTTCCTGAGCCTACGCCGTTTTTAGTCACGCTGAGTGATGATGAAGCCTGCGCCTATTTGGAGGCTTCGTCTGAGGTTCACAACGTCGATATTCCCCCGTCGATTTATCCTTGGCTGGAAAAATACGTGGTAGAAAATTACATTCCAGATGCCCCGAAAAAACGACAACGCGAGGCGTGGTTTAAAGATGCGCCACCGCGGGAAAGTTAGGCTTGGAATCAGAAAATTTTACAGTTTGTGTTTGAAATTTTCCTTGTTGCCCCTATAAAGCTGAATAACATCAAGTTTATGTTTTATCATGTGATGAAAATGTGAAAATAAGCGTTTTTCCGAAAAACAACTTTATCCATGATGAACTTGAAAAAATAACCCATGACACTATATCTGATGTCAACAGAAGATAGCCCAGCTAATCATCTGATAACAATGGATTTATTGACGATAGACTTGAAAAAATAGAGAGCGACACTATATCAGGTGTCAACTGAAAACCACACAGCTAACCATCTGATAAATAGGAGGTTTACCATGTCAAACTTGTCAACCGTGCGTCAAGAACCTTGGGACTTGTTCAAACAAGTTTTTAAAGATTTGAACCACTGGTATGAACAAACACAAGCCTATGGTGATCAATCCACTGTGGCGACCAGTAATTGGATTCCTGCGGTGGATATTCGGGAAGAAGCCCAACAATTTGTATTAGAAGCGGACATTCCCGGTGTTGATCCGCAAGCCATCGAAGTGTCTATGGAAAATGGCATGTTGACCATTAAAGGAACACGCGAATTGGTGGACAAAGAAGAACACAAATCGTATCGTCGTGTAGAACGTGTGCGTGGTCATTTTTACCGTCGTTTTAGTTTGCCAGAAACGGCAGATGCGGAAAATATCGCCGCTTCAGAAAAACACGGTGTGCTGACCATCACCATCCCGAAAAAAGCCGTCGCACAACCCAGAAAAATTGCGGTGAATATTCACTAATTTAATTCTGATTTAAGGCGATTTATCAGGATGTCAAAGTGAAATTTGGCATCCTGATTTTTTCGTTCAACCGTTCTATTTTTAATGATTAATTCGCCGCGCCGACATGACATTTCTTAACCCGTCAATTTTAGTTAAAAAGCAACTGGCTTGATTGACGCTGTTGACTTCAATGGTAAAAACCATACGGGCTGTGCTTTCTTTTTTATTACTTAACGTATTGGCGGCGATAATATTAATATCTTCATTCGCGGCTAATGTTGTAATATCCGCTAATAAGCCTTTGCGCTCACTGGCAAGTACTTCAATATCCATCGCATACAATTCGTTACTGGAAGTTTTTCCCCATTCTACGGCGATCAATCGCTCGTTTTGTTCACTTTGCCACTGTAAAACATTTGGGCAATCTTGACGGTGAATCACCACGCCTCGCCCTTTGCTGGTATAACCAATGATCGGATCACCCGGCAGTGGACGACAGCAGCGCGCTAATTCCGTCATTAACCCATCCACGCCCTCAATCGAAACGCCTTGTGAGGAATGGGTAGGCGTAGGTTGTTGAACAATCTCTTGTTCATCGTCTATATCATGATGGGGTGCAAGAATTTCGCGGGTAAAACTGCGCCCAATTTGTTGTGGCGTAATTTCACCGCGGCCAATCGTGGCGAGAAACTGATCTAAACTTTCTGCTTTAAATTTTTGCGCCAATTGTTCTAAATTGACATCCAGCAGATTTAAACGTTTTAATTCGCGTTCTAAGGTTTGTCGTCCGGCTTGGATGTGTTGTGGCATTCCCAGTTTACGCAACCATCGCTTGACTTTGGCGCGGGCGCGGGAGGTCTTTAAAAATCCTAAATCGGGATTTAACCAATCACGACGCGGTTCTTCATTGTGATTTGAACGCAGAATTTGTACGCGATCTCCGTTTTTTAACTGATACGTCAATGGCACAATGTGACCATTGATTTTTGCCCCACAACAACGGTGTCCTAATTCGGTATGAATGTAGTAGGCAAAATCAAGCACTGTCGCACCATTAGGCAGATCAATAATTTCTCCTTTGGGAGTGAGCGCATACACGCGCTCTTCAAAAATTTCTGATTGTACTCGCTCTAAAAAATCATTTGTGTTACTTGCTTCTTCTTTCCACTGGGGAATTTGACGCAACCAGGAGATTTTTTGCGCAAAATTGTCATCAGTTGCAAGATTACTTTCCTTGTATCGCCAATGCGCCGCCACTCCGAATTCTGCATGATGGTGCATGTCGTGCGTACGAATTTGCACTTCAAAACATTTATCATCAGGGCCAAAAACCGCTGTGTGTAACGAACGGTAGTCATTATTTTTAGGACTGGCAATGTAATCGTCAAATTCATGGGGAATCGGCCGCCACATATTATGCACAATACCTAATACTCTGTAACACTCTGTATCCGTGTCCACAATCACCCGCACCGCACGCACGTCAAAAATTTGTTCAAATTCCAAATTCTTACGCTGCATTTTGCGCCAAATGCTATAAATATGTTTCGGCCGCCCCGTGACAACGGCTTTAATTTGGTGTTTTTCTAAGGCTTCTGAAAGGCGTTGGGTAATGGCATTAATATAATTTTCTCGATCTAAACGACGCTCGTCTAATAATTTCGCCATTTGCTGATAAATTTCAGGTTGCAAATAGCGCATCGATAAATCTTCTAATTCCCATTTAATTTGTCCAATCCCTAAACGATTGGCTAAAGGGGCAAATAATTCTTGGGTTTCGCGGGCTAAACGCAGTTGTTCATGTTCGGGCATGAATTTGATAACGCGCATGTCGTGTAAACGATCCGCTAGAATAATCAGCATCACCCGCACATCTTTGACCATCGCTAACAGCATTCGACGTAAACTTTCTCGCTGTTGGGTTTGGGCTTGGGTTATATTTTCATTGAGCGAATCGACAAAACGCATTTTAGCTACGCCCTTCGTCAAGGCCGCAACACTGCGGCCAAAACGTTTTTCAATCACTTCAAGCGTCGTGAGTTGGTTCATCACGCTTTCGTGCAAAATAGCCGCAATCAAAACATCGGTTTCCATGCCCAAATCCGCCAGAATATCTGCCACCGTCAAGACATGCAGCAAATACAACTCTCCCGAAGGTCGAGTGCTGTCTTGGTGACATTCTGCGGCAAAGAGATAGGCATTGTGGATCGCGGCTTGTTCTTCAAAAGAAAGATTTTGGCTGATCCGTGCTAACCAGGTTTCTGTTTGTAAATGACCGGTGTGACCGGGTTCAAACAAAGGGTCTTTCACTTGTACCATGACTGTTTGCTGTATTTGCGCGTTAAAAGAGGGATAGTACGTTGACTGTGGTGGAATTGTGTGCTTTTACGTCGTGCAGGGGGTGCGCAGCGACCGCACAGAGTGAAATATGAATTGATGTTAAACCCATTGACTGTAAACACGGGGCGAATTCGACAAAAATACTCTGTCGAATTCGAGTGATGCCTTGTCCCGATGCTTCGGTTAGAAGAGGGAATGACATGATTTCTCCACTGGGGTGTGCGATGAGGGGAGAAAAGCCAATGTAGATTTTGGGGTAAGAAATGTCGGCTATATGGGGTTAGTTGTCAAGAACTTCAACCGATTCAATAATAACATCTTCTTTGGGGACATCTTGATAACCAAAACGGTTTCCCGTAGGCACTTGTTTGATGCTTTCTACCACATCCATGCCTTCAACCACGCGCCCAAACACGCAATAGCCCCAACCTTGGGCATCTTTGCGGGTGTGATTGAGAAAGGTGTTGTTGCTGACATTGATAAAAAATTGTGAAGAGGCAGAGTGTGGATCGTTGGTACGCGCCATGGCGATGGTGCCGATCTCGTTGCCTAAACCATTATCGGCTTCGTTTTGGATGGGGGGATTGGTTTTTTTCTGCTGCATATTGCCTTCTAAGCCTCCGCCTTGAATGACAAAATTGCTAATGACCCGATGAAACAGTGTTCCGGTGTAAAACCCAGCATTGACATATTCCAAGAAATTCGCCACCGTTTTGGGGGCTTTTTCGGAATTTAATTCTAAAACGATGAGACCGTGATTGGTGGTCATTTTGACACGTGGCATGAAGTATTGCTCCATTGGATGGGAAAAGTATTATAAATGAGGTCATCATGATGAGTCATGAATCGCTATTGGGAGCTTATTTTAGCGAAGTTTGCCTTGTAGGTACATTTGTTTTTCCAGCGGTGTTTTTTCTGATAAAGTCGCAATAAAGATTTAATTTCCACAATAAACGTTGATGAAAAGAAAAATCATAATGGCATTCATTAGGAGTAATAATAACGCCAAATGACGGGAGCGTTTTAATTGTTGATGGGCTTTAGTGATTTCTATGCGTCGTTGCTGTTCCACTTGGCGATGGGAGGTGTGAATATAATCACGGGTATTTTGGGTGATAGCATCTGACCATTGTTCTAATAAATAACGTGCATCTTCTAAGGCTTTTCCTTCTTGTAATAATAATTCATTGGGTCGTCCTTCATCTTGCCAATAACTGGCTGCATAATTAATTCTTAAACGAATGCGTAAAAACTCTTGATTATGCAACCACCATTCTTGCACTCGCGGCCAATCAGATAATAAGGCTTCATGCACCAATTTAGCCACGCGATCTCCGGTGCTTAATTCTTCGGTCACTAACAGATGGGCTTCCATTAATCCCGTGATTAATTCTTTCATTCCTAATGACTGTTGTTCTGATAATAATAAACGTCGTCCCAATATGGCTTGTCCCGTATCTTTATTGACGGTAATTAAAGTGCGCATTAATTCTGGAAAAGCATCACGAGCCGCTTTATTTAATCGTTTCAACGTTTGCTCTGCGTATTGGGCTAATGCGCCTGCAATTCCGCCTAACTCTCGATAGGCTTGATAGGTTAAATTATCTTCTTGACGATCTTGATATAACTCAGAAAGCGTAAATTGTAATAATGCCAAATGACCGTGATAAGCACTAATGTCATCTAAAATCACTTCGTTTAATGGCGGCCGTTTCGCGGGATGTTCAAATACTAATCCTGCGGCTTTAGTAGGTTCTTCAATCATTTGCCGCAATTCGCTGGGGGTGGGAAATTGTAAGTGATAAATATTTTTACTTTCTAACAGAGAAATTAAACGCACATAACGCTGATAATAATGTTGCCATTCGCTGCGCAATGCAATCACAACCCAAATCGAAGGTTGCCCCGATAAAGAATGGCAATCTGTTGCTGTTTCAACCAATAAACGAATAAAGGCTTCTCTATCCGCTTCAGTAATGTCGTTGAGGGTAAATAATTCTTCAAATTGATCCACAAATAATATGGCTTGGGGAATGTGAGAACTGGTATTGACATTAATGCTGGCAATGGTATGTTGTAAAGCAGTGACCAACATGGCCGCACCAATGGCTTTAGGACGCACAATATGACAAGAGATTTGTAATTGTAAGAATAAGGGCAATAATCCCGCTTGCACTAAAGAAGTTTTACCACTGCCCACCGCCCCTAAAATCATTAATAAGGCTTGTCCTTTTGCCGCTTGTTGTTGCAGGGCTTCGTAAATGTCATCAATCGCTTGATTGCGTCCGAAAAAAATCGCCGCTTGTTCGAGTGTAAACGGAGATAAGCCCGTATACGGATAACCATCCCAAGTCAATACGCAAAGTTTGCGACTGTGGCTGTCTTGTGGTAAAAATCGATCCACCAGCAATTTACACAAATGCGTCTCCAGTTGGTGCGCGAATTCCGTCAATGTATTAAATTGCACGCAGGCACGCGGAAAACGTCCTTGTTCGTCTTGAAACCACTTACGAAAAAATTGTTTTACGCCTTCATATTGTCGTTGTTTTTCTGGGAAATCGGGAGATTCAGGATTGAATTGTACCTCTGCGGTTTTAAAATACATTAAAATGGTGGGCTGTTGATGCAAATCGTAGGCCTTTAAAGCATCTTCAAATTCGGCCACTGTTCCCGATTCGTAAGGTGTGCCGTCGGGGCGTAAAATGGGCGTGCCATCTTCAAAAACCGCTCCTTCTGGCAACGGCGTGCCAATGCGTGACCACAGCAAGCAAATAAAAACATCGCTCATGGCCGCTCGTGGGAATTGGGTTTGGAAGGATTCTGTTGCCAGCACTGGCTCATCTTCCCAAAAAAAACCGTCTAATTGTAAACGTCCAGCCAGTTTGGTTTGTAGTTTTTTGACGATTTGCTTGGTAATATGACGCTCTGGCGAGAGATCGCCCGGTGAAGAAACAAAAATATTAATCTTTTTCATCAGAATGGCTTTATTATCCGTATTGGGAAACCATAATGATCCCGTGATTTCTTTGGTGACGCAAGTGTGAATTTAAATCGGGATATTTTAATTTTATTTTAGGAAATTTTTGGTATGAAAATCGTAAACCACCGTCTTTTTAATGATGATGATACGCCCATTCGTTACCGGGAAAGCCCCAACCGCGGCGGCAAAATGGCGAATATTCGCTATTTGGTTATGCACTACACCGCAGGCCCCAGTGCAGAACATTCTGTCAATTGGTTGGTTAATTCTTCGGCTAAGGCTTCGGCGCATTTGGTGATTGGGCGAGATGGAACAATTACCCAACTGGTGCCTTTTGACACCGTGTCTTGGCACGCCGGCCAAAGCGAATGGCAAGGCGTTGTGGGCTTAAATAATTCTTCCATCGGCATAGAACTGGATAACGCAGGCTCTTTGGAAAAAGCAGGAAATGGTTGGCGGGCATGGTTTGGGACGGTATATCCGCCGGATCAAGTCATTGAAGCCGTCCATAAAAATGAGACCTATATGCGCGCTTGGCATTTGTACACTCCTGAACAATTGTATGTGGCCTTAGAAGTATCGGCGTTATTGGTGAATACTTACAAATTGTTAGATGTATTAGGACATGACGATATTGCTCCGGGACGTAAAGCGGATCCGGGGCCTGCGTTTCCGATGGAAACGTTCCGTTCGCGTTTATTTGGGCGTTATGAGGACAAGCCCGATGCCAATTTGTACGAAACCACTGCCAATTTAAATATTCGTGTCGGCCCCGGAACGGCTTTTCAAGCCTTAGCCATTAGTCCGTTACCTCGCGGCACTCGCTTACAAGCCACTGGGCAGGAGAATGGGATTTGGAAAGAAGTTGATGTCGTCGCTGAAGTCAAAGGAGTCAGTGGCGCACGGGGTTGGGTGCATCGCGGTTATGTGCGTCCGGTGGGATAAAATATCAATGTCTGAACTGCAAATGACACCAGAGATGTATTTTCATCAGAAATAGGGAGTCAATTGTGGTTCGGACAATATCAGATTTATTCCCAAACCCATTAATCCAAAATCATACCCAAAAATAGGGTAAAAAAAATCTATAGTTACTACGCTTAGTTCCCGCTAAACTTGCACGATTGGAGTATTTTCAAATATGGCCATTTCTTTAAAAGAAGTCGAAGAACGCCGTAAAGCTCGATTAGAGCGCAAAAAAAGACTAAAACGTACTTCTATTGAAATATTAATTATCAAGTTTATTTTAATCTTGATGTCGGCTAATTTATTGGGAATTTAAGATGATCTCATTAGCGGTAAAATGCTCTGCAAACAACATCACACACATTTGCCCATAATCGGGGTGTGTGCCGCACGCGCTTCCTGTGACGTGATAGGTGGTTTCAAAAAGATTACGTCGGTGACTACGTGATGTCATTCCATCGTTAATGATCCAGTGCATGACTGTGGTTTGTGCGTCATTGCGTCCGTAGCGGATATTTTCGCCCACACTGCCGTGCCAACGTCCGTAACGCGAAACGCGATGTAGCAGATGGCTGTGATCCGAGCCACGATGTCCCACACCGCCTGTACGCCCTTGATCGCGCACGTGGTCTCGCGCAGCCCACGCCAGTTCCGGCACACCCAATAAAGGCGCAAGCGGCGGTGTATTTTCTAAAAACGCAATCGCCTCTTCCACCGCTGCCACACCTTCTTCGGTTAAAAACACATGTTCTTCTTGCTGTAAATAGTAGCCGTGATAATTTTGTTTTAATAAACGTAATTTTTTGGCGTATAAAGCAGGATGGGTTCGGGCTAAATTAACTTCTTCAATTAATAAAATGGCTTGGTTTTCTGGGGTAAAAAATGGTTGATTATTTGGTATAATTGAAGCCGTGTTGAATAGTGGCATCATTAACCATAAAAAAATAGTCATCATCCTCTTTTTTTTCCTATTTGATCGCCATTAAAAAATAAGTTATTTTCTGACCGAAACTCGACAAAGTACAACCGTTTCGACACTGTCCGAATCGGCATAAAAAATATGTAGTTGCACGCACGGTTTATCAATAAAAATCTCAGAAAAATTGGAATTAAACGGAGTGCCGTCCGTGTGTTGTATCGTCACAATGGGCGCGGGCAGTTCGCGCTTAACGGCTCGCGTGAATTGTTCATGTTCCCATACAAAATAGCCAACCACCCAGAGTAATAATAAAAGCATTGATATACCAATTTTTTCAGAGTCGTATAATAATACTTTTCAAATAGGAGAGAATAATGAACAAAAGATATGAAGATTTAGAAGAGTTAATGTCAACAGGTGAGGCGAGAGAAGTGAAGCGAGCGATGGCAGTAAGAATGTCTTTGCTTGGTTTTGTGCGTGCGGAAGCGGCTTTAGCGTATTGTGTCAGTGTGCAATTTGTGGATAAATGGAAAGCCATTTATTTAGCGTCAGGGGTTGAAGGATTAAAGTTAGCGTATAAAGGCTCACCAGGGTATTTAAAGCCGCGTGAACGAGAAAATGTGATTAATTGGATACAAGAAAAGAAGACAATAACAATAGAGGAACTAAAGAGATACTTAAAAGAGGAGTATGATGTTTTCTATTCTTCAAATACTTCTTATACTAAATTATTAGAAGAAGCGAATTTAAGTTATAAGAAGACACACAAAGAGAATTCGGCAAAAGATGAGGTAAAAGTAGAAGCTAAAAAAAAAGAGATTAAGGATTTAATAGATAAGGAGCGTGAACAGATAGAAAGTGGAGAGGTAATGTACTGGATGCAAGACGAAAGCCATCAGTTGTGGGGAGATATTTGTGGTTATGTTTGGTCGAAAAAAGGAGAAAGAACGTCAATAAAGATGAGTAATTATCGCACTTCTCAAACGTGGTATGGAGCGGTGAATATTTATACGGGAGAATTTATTTTAGATAGGGCAAAGAAAGCTGATACAAAATATACGATAGACTTTATTAACTGGCTCATTTACAGATATAAAGAAGCCCGTCATGTGATTATTTGGGATGGTGCAAGTTATCATCGTTCTGAAGGTTTAAGAACTTATTTAGAGAAATTAAATGGGGGACTTCCAGAATCAGAATGGAAAGTTCGTTTATTAAGATTTGCGCCCAATGCCCCAGAGCAAAATCCAGTCGAGGATATTTGGCTTCAAGGTAAGAATTGGGTCAGAAAGAATTTTCATCGTCTATCAAGCTTTAAAGAAGTCACTAGTATGTTTGAGACCTTTTTGTCAGGTAAAGTGTTTAAGTTTAATAAAATTAAACAGTATCTTATACCTAATATCTAGCTAGATATTAAAACTTAATTTGTTTTTATATCTCACATAATTTTGGTATATTATTAATGAAATAGGCACAAGTGCGATGGGTTGTTGAGGCGTATTTTTTCTTGCTAAAATCATCATTATCGTTTCACTCCCTGATAAAGGGGCAAAACGCAAATATTATTCCCGACCAGTGGTGATAAACAGGCGTTTGCCCGTCTAGGACTTGCATCAATGGCTATTTCGGCACAAAATGACAAGATCATCCAAATTATCTAAATAAAACAATTTATTAAGGAATGTAATCAATGGCAGTTGAACTGTACAATAACGGTCATCATAAGTGTATTGCTTTTTATGATCTGGTTTCTGGCGAAGGGGTGCAAGCCAATCAATTTTTAGTGGTGAATGGGGAATATTCTGCCCTGATTGATCCCGGTGGAGATTTAATTTATAACGACTTATTTATGCAGTCTTATAAATATCTTTTTACTAAAAACTTAGAGTTTGTCATTGGGTCGCATCAAGACCCTGATATTATTTCTTCTTTAAATAAATGGTTAGTGGGCAGTGATTGTAAAGTCATTGTGCCTGCCATTTGGTCGCGTTTTATTCCTCATTTTGCGCCGCCGGGCAAATCCAGAGAGCGTTTAATTGGCATTCCTGATAGGGGGATGGATATTCAATTGGGCGATGCGGTTTTAAAAGCGATTCCAGCGCATTTTTTACATTCTGAGGGTAATTTTCAATTTTACGATCCGATCAGTAAAATTTTATTTTCAGGCGATTTAGGGGCTTCTTTGGTTGAAAATAACGAATCTATTCCTGTCACTGATTTTCAAGCGCATATTCCCTTTATGGAGGGATTTCATCGGCGTTATATGTCAAGTCGTAAAGTGTGTCAATATTGGGTTAATATGGTGCGGCCTTTGGATTTAGAATGGATTGTGCCGCAGCATGGTCGTCCTTTTAAAGGAAAAGCCATTATTGCTCAATTTTTGGATTGGATTGAGCAATTAGAATGCGGTGTGGATTTAATGACACAAGATCATTATCAGATTATTAATGAATCATGATTTGATATGGGGATAATATTTGAAAAAATATTATCCTTTTATTTTATTAACCCCTCTAGCGGACGGAAAAAAGATGTCAGAGATAAAACGCTTACTGGCTTATTATGATAAACAAATTGAAGCGATTATTTTACATCGCCAGCATCCTATTACAGGATTATTACCTGCCAGTACTGCGGTGAATCAACATGGCAATTATACCGATGCGTGGGTGCGCGATAATGTGTATAGTATTTTGCCAGTATGGGGTTTAGCATTAGCCTATCGTCGCCATCAAAAAGAAGGTGAATCTCGGCGTGCTTATGAATTAGAACATCGCGTGATTCATTTAATGCGTGGTTTATTAATAGCGATGATGAAACAATCGGCTAAAGTCGAGCGTTTTAAAGTGACGCAATGTGTGGAAGATGCGTTGCACGCCAAATATGATACCGCAACAGGAAATTCTGTGGTGGGTGATCATGAATGGGGACATTTACAGATTGATGCTACCTCATTGTTTTTATTGATGTTAGCGCAAATGACAGCTTCAGGTTTAGAGATTATTTGGACGATTGATGAAGTTAATTTTGTGCAGAATTTAATTTATTATATTTCTCGTGCTTACCGCACACCGGATTATGGTATTTGGGAGCGAGGAAATAAGTTAAATCATGGCTTACCTGAATTAAATGCCAGTTCGGTAGGAATGGCTAAAGCGGCTTTAGAATGTTTAGATGGTTTTGATTTATTTGGCTCCCGTGGCGGCCAGCGGTCGGTGGTGCATATTATTGCGGATAGTGTGGCGAGAATGCGCATTACTTTAGAATCGTTATTGCCGCGTGAATCTATATCAAAAGAAGTGGATGCAGCCTTATTAAGCATTATTAGTTTTCCTGCATTTAGTGTGGAATCGTGCGATTTGGTGGTGAAAACACGCGAGGAAATTGAAAGCAAATTAAAAGGCAATTATGGTTATAAACGTTTTTTACGGGACGGTCATCAATCGGTTTTAGAAGACACGCAACGTTTGCATTATGATCCACAGGAATTAAAACAATTTGAAAATATCGAATCAGAATGGCCTTTGTTCTATACGTATTTGCTATTAGATGCCATTTTTCGTGGTGATAAAAAACAAGCCGAATTGCACCGCGCCACTTTAAAGAAATTATGTATTGAGAAAAACGGCTTTTCTTTATTACCAGAACTTTATTATGTTCCAAAAGAAGCGATTCATGCCGAGCGAGAAAATCCACACAGTCAAACCCGTTTACCTAATGAAAATGTGCCATTAGTGTGGGCGCAAAGTTTATTTTTATTGGGCGAAATGATGTTAGACGGTTTATTGACTCCGGCAGATATTGATCCGTTAAAACGCCACGCTTGCTTAGGTAAGTCATTGGGAACGCAGGTAAAAATAGCGTGGTTGGCTGAAGATGACAGCGTTAAAATCTGTTTGAATAAAGCAGGAATTGCCAGCCAAACCTTACAAGAAATCGCCCCCATCCAAGTGCGTCAAGTGGTTGAATTAGCCAGTGTTTATGCGCAAGTGGGAAAAAATCAGAATTTGAAATTAAGCGGGCGGCCAATGCGCCGTTTACGTGGTTTGGCGATTGCGCGGGTATTTCGTTTGGGTGGGGAAAGCATGGTGTTTTTGCCGATGTTTCAAAATCCACGCGGATTTTATGTCAATGTGGACAGCCGTTTTTTAATGTCTCGTTTAGCCGCGGAATTAATGTATTTACAACGACATTGGGAAAATTCAAAACATCCTTTATTATTTGTATTAATGACCAATGTGTTATTAGCCGATCCGCATGCTCAAGAATTATTAGATTGGATGAATCAATTGACTGCGGGAAAAATTCCAGAATTAAATGTTGAAGTGGGTTTATTAACGGATTTGTTACCGCAGATTAATGAAGAGCGTATTGAATATTTACATCAATTTCGTTTTGCCCCGGTGCATTGGCAACCATTAATGCTGCCTCCTACGGAATTATTAATTGATGACAGCCAAACTTTCCCCTTAGAAGCGGATATGGCTTTTCAATTGGCACAGCAAGATATTTATACTTTAATTACTCGTTTGCATAACACGGCCAATGCGTATGAACAAACTCATATTTTAAATATTTTATGGCAACAGAAAGGCGGGCATTTTGAAGCCCCCATGACCACGGTGAGAAGTTTAACCAAGCAACTCTATGCCCATGCCCGATCTTTGAAATTATGGGCTGTGGTGCGGCGCGCAGCGGGCTTGCTGGGCAAATATGACAGCAGTTTGGATGACGCGGTGGCGGATATTATTGTGCATCAGCGACAGGTGCAAGTGGGGCGTTCTTACAGCGATGCCACCTTGATCACTGCGCCGCTGAATAATCGCCATATTTTAAAAAAAATTCAGCAAGATGGTCGTCCTGAAGAATGGATTTTAACGCAAGAATTATTGCTTTATTTTAGCCATTTATTAAAAACGCAACCGCAATTATTAGATGGCATTATTACTTTACGTGCTTCTTATATGATTGCTTTAATGACCAGCGAAATAGCGCGTAAGAAAAATTTACCCCAAGATGCGGCTTTTGAACAATTATTGACATTTAGCCCTTATGAATTGTTGCAACAATTAAAATCTGTTTTGCAAAGTTATCGAGAATGTCGAGAACAATTATTAGCGTTAGAAGCCTTACATCCGCAAAATCCTGAATTATGCGGCGATTTGCATTGGGTGACATTTCCCGCCGATCAAACGTTGAATATGGATTGGCATCACTGGCGTGAAACCGATGGCACCGCAGGACGTTTAACCGATAAATTTTATGCGGCATTACGGCTTTTATTGCAACGATTTAAAGGTGTCATTATCGGGGATAAATTAGACAGTTTTAATCGTTTAGACAGCGATTCTATTCATGCTGAAATGACTTCGGAAGAAAAGAATTTTATTTTGCGTGTGGAACATTTGTTAAACAAAATTCAAGCTCCTGAATATCGACATTTGGTGATTGAAGCGATTTTAGCGTTAGCGGAAATTTTAAAGAAAAATCCCGATCTCAATACCACAGGAGATTATTTGGTATTTGATGTGTTAATTGGTCATGCGGTGCGTTTGGCGTGGTTGTCGCAATCTCCGCAAGATAGGGATAATTATGAGCAAAAACGCAGTGTGGCGTGGCAGGCTTTTTATCAATTACCGCCGCATCAAGTGGCTAATTTTATGATGCAGGCTTTTGAGTTTTTATTAACCGTAGAAAAAAACGCTGTTCATTAAGGATAATGCCCAATGAAGATTGTCGTGATCAGTGACACCCATTCGCAACACCATGCGTTAAACATTCCTGATGCAGATATTTTAATTCATGCTGGTGATTTTTCGTGGGGAAAGAAAGATTTAAGTGATGTGATTGATTTTAATTCATTTTTAGAAAAATTACCGCATCGCCATAAGTTAGTGGTTGCAGGCAATCATGATTTTGCTTTTGCCAGAACACCGAAAAAAGCACGAGAATGTTTATCCGCAGCGATTTATTTACAAGATAACTTGGTGGAAATTGATGGATTAAAAATTTATGGTTCGCCGTGGCAACCTGCTTTTTTAAATGGGGCTTTTAATTTAGAAATTATTGAAGATTTAGCTGAGAAATGGGCAGCCATTCCCAGTGGTATTGATATTTTAATTACCCACACACCACCTTATGGAATTGGGGACATTATTCGTTCGGGAAAACATGTGGGCTGTCGCGCATTAAGTAAAGCCATTGACCGCATTGTGCCTAAATACCATATTTTCGGTCATATTCATGAGAGTTTCGGCACAACGCAATTAAAAGATACCACTTTTATTAACGCCAGTATTTGCGATGTTTTTGGCAATCCTTGCCAGCCTATTGTGAGTTTTGAATTATAAATGATTTCTTGAGCGTATTAGCCAGAATTCACCACCATCCAAGCCACATTGCAACCTTGACACGGTTCAGGAATACAATTTGCGGCTAATGTTTGCGCCAGTTGCTGGCGTATGTTATATAATTCATTATCGCTCAATGTATCCACATCACCCCATGGCCAGATTTCTGGCTTAATCATACAGCATGGCGACAAGCGACCGTGTCGATCCATGTAAATGCCACTATCCAACCAAGGACAAGACACCAGCGGATGCCGCTTAAATAATTCATCATAAAAATGTGTGTGGAACGAGCGCGTATGCCAAATCCGTTGCGCCGCTTCACTATTTAAATACAATTGGTAACGTGCGCCGTGTTGTGCGGCGGTTAAATATTGCGTTTGTAGCGCAGGTGTACTGTGTTTAATGTAAAACGGCATTCGATTTAACGGCTGCACCGCCACGCCCCCCTCTAAACCCAATTGCTCATACAGCGCGTAAATGTCAGGTAAATCATCCAAAGTCGAATCCAGCACCGTCACCGCAAAACCAATACTGGGCGTATTTTGGTCGCGTTCTGCGCGTGCATCGCGTAAACGAACGATGCCCGCAATCACCGCATCCAGTGAACCACCGCGTAACTGCTGAAATTTAACCGCATCCCCTGTTTCTAAAGAAATACGAATAGCACGAATGCGACTTTTCAATAACTTATCCACCACTGAACGCGAAAAACAACTGCCATTTGTAATCAAAGAAACCTGAATATCCGCTGTCTCCGCCCGCGCCACCATCGTAAAAAAATCAGGATGAATCAACGGCTCACCTTCTCCCTGCAATTCAAGATGACGAATGTCAGGAAAACGTTGTAAAAATTGCTCAAACCGCGCCACCGATAAATGACTTTGATCCATTTGCCGTCCACAACAAAAACCACAAGTAAAATTACAATGTGTTGTTGGTTCTACTTGAGCAAATAAAATGGGTTGGGGCGTGGATTGGGGCGAATTTAACATGAAAAACGCGAAAACGTCGTGCCATTGCCGAATGTTCCCACTGCGGTGATTCCCACGTTGACATCAGAAAAATACAACAACGACACCATTTTGCCACTGAGAAAACAAGCCCCATGATAAAAATGATATTGGGGAATCTCACTGAGCAACAACTCAGCCGAAGCCGCCGCAGGATTGGCCATTTCTTTTCCCAATGATTCCACCATCTGCTGTAACTTGGGATGCTGGGTACGCTGTCCAGACTGGATAAATTCGGGACGTTGTCCGAAATGATCAAAAAAATCATTCCACACTTCAGCCAAATCTTGAGTATCCACTACTTTTTGTTTCAATGCGTTCAATTTTTCCAGATTCATAAACCCATATTCCTGATAATCGTTAAAACATAATAAGTATTATAATCGCTTTTTTCTCACATGGCGCAAACTACGACTAAACTTGATCTCAAGCCAGCGTCATAATAATTTTAAATTTCCCCATGATGATTGGGTTGAATTTACGTTAAAATAACCGCGGCAGCCTACACAATAAGCTGACCTTTCTTCTCCCTATTCGGCTTTAACCCTGACCGAGAACGCCACAAGCATCACGCATCGCTTAAAAAAATTATTTGGAGGACTTTATGTGGGTAAAACAAACCCTTGGTGAACAACGTAAATTGTTGTCAGCCCTGCTAGAACCCCCTATGCAGGAAATCGCCAAGTGTTGCGTAGGGGAATGGCATGATACAACAACACTGGATACGGTATTATTAACCCAATTTTCCCGTGTCCCTCATATTCAATTGTTGTATGCCCTTGATAAACTCGGCCGTCAAATCAGTGCCAATGTCAGTGTGCATGGTGCTGATTCTAGTTATCGTGGCCAAGATTTATCACGTCGGCCTTATTCAGTCAGTCTGTATCCTAAACGCCATTTCATGCTGTCTTCCGTTTATATCAGTCAAACCACAGGCCGCCCCAGTATTAGTGCGGTGCAACCTGTTGTTAATGAACAACAATTTTTAGGTTTTATTGTCGCCGATTTTGACATTCGGCATTTACCACTGGCAGTTAATGCCTCTCACCATAAACTATCCGACCCATCCGAACGTGCTTCCGCCGCTTTATCCCATCCTGCCCCGCCCGTGACTCCCAAAACGCCTTTTTCTGGCCCGCGTGCGCTGACCTTGATGGATCAGCAGGCCAGTCAAGTGACCGACATGGTGGCGTATTTAATGTGGGAACGTGGCGTGTTTCATGTCATGTTAAATTATACCAATGGCGTGGTCATGGTGTGGGAAACCCGCGATCCTTACCAATATCACTTATTAACCGCCGAACAGCTACTGACACGAGACACCATTTATCACGCTTACCAACCCAGCACTTACCCCGCTAAAGCTGCCATCAGTATCGATCAAGTGCGGGAAATTTTGCAGCGTTTCCAAACCTTGCGTTTAACCGAGGGAACAGATTATTTGTGTTCCGCTTCGCTCAATGTGATCAACGGCATGATTGGCCTCAGTTTCACCTGCGACAATTCTCAATATATGCGAGCCGATTTATTTTTAGAACGTCCATTAAGCGACTGGACTCGACAACGTAATGCGGTTAATGCGAATTGACTGTTTTTTTTATTAAAGAGTAACTTTATATTGAAATCGCATTGGTTTTTTGGCTAATGCGATTTTAATTTTTACGGATTTAAAAAAACTATCATCGCCCAAAAAAATCAGGGTCCATCATTTCAATAAATTTTTTCGCCCCCGCCGAAAGAAACTTACCCCGTCGAGACACCACGCCATAACTGCGTTTGGGAAAATAACAGCTTAATGGCAACACACATAAATCTTCCTTTCCCGTTAAACAGATACTGGTGACAATGGAAATGCCTAAACCCATAGCCACATATTTTTTAATCACTTCCCAACCGCCTGCTTCTAAAGTCACTTTATAATCTAAATTGTGCTGTTGAAACACCATTTTTACCATGCGCCACGTGCTTAAATGGCGCGGCGGTAAAATTAAACCATATTCACTAATATCGGGTAAAGCAAAATCGGTTTTTAATGCTAATGGATGCCCTAATGGTGTAATTAATACGGGTTCAAAATGAAAAATCGGCCGATAAGAAATATCCTCTGGCACATCAATAAAAGAACCCACTGCAAAATCAATTTCATTGGCGCGTAATAACGACATCCCATCTCGCCCCGTCACATTATGCAAACGCACCCGAATGCCCGGATAAGATTCAGTAAATCGCGCCAAAAAATTAGGCAAAATATATAAAATCGTCGATTCGCCCGCGGCAATATTTAATTCGCCACTTTCCAAATTTCCGCGCCGCATGGCAAAAGTGTCCGGCAACGCATCAATGCCTTCCACCAAAGGCACGGCTAATTCGTATAAAATTTTTCCCTCCGGAGTCAATTCGATAGACGGCCCTCGCCGTTCAAACAAAGACACATTGAGTTCTCGCTCTAATGCCTTAATTTGTAGAGAAACGGAAGGCTGGCTTAAAAATAAACGTTCGGCCGCCTTTGAAATACTGCCAGTTTGCGCCGCATGACAAAAAGCACGCAACTGCTTTAAGCGATTTTGCTTATAATAAAAACGTTCGGACATGATTGATTTTCCTTTTTTATTGTCTAGGTTAATAAATATCATTAAAAAAAGCAATGGTTAAAATGTTGCATTGCAACGCATAGATCGACTATAAAGTGTCACCTTTAAGCCGCCTATAAAACCACTTGATAGCGGCTGAATCGCCTTACAGTAACTCCGTAATGTACGCCAAAAGCGATACGCCAACACTCAAGGCAGCCACTGACCTGCTTGCGAAGCAACACCGCTCACCCTGCGGATGTCTCCGAAAACGCCCATAAAAAGAATGGCTTGATGTCCCCTAAAACTGAAATCGTCTCACTGGGAGACCGTTTCAGGACTGTTAGGTGTAAAACAATAGCGTAACGTCATAAAAACCGTATTATTACTGTTTGCCGATGATCGACATTGATCAATCTTGACGGATTTTATGTCTGCTTCACCAGTAGCCCGTTGTTTTGCGTCAGCAAACAACCCCAATTGGAAACAGGAAGGTAAGTAAGCCATGTCAACCGCGATGCCCACTGCGCAGCCGCCCATTCTCACCGTTATCGCTCCCATTACGCCCGCTTATGCCGAAATTCTAACGCCTGAAGCGTTGGCATTTGTGGGTGAAATTGTAAAACGTTTCTCTGATCGTCGCAACGAATTGCTGGCTAAACGTGTAGAACGCCAACGTCAACTCGACGCGTTCGTCATGCCCGATTTTCTGCCCGAAACCGCGTCAATTCGCAACAGCGAATGGCAAGTTGCGCCAACACCTGCCGATTTACAAGATCGCCGTGTTGAGATTACAGGCCCTGTTGAGCGTAAAATGGTGATTAACGCGCTTAATTCTGGCGCGAAGGTCTTCATGGCCGATTTTGAAGATGCCCAAAGTCCCACGTGGGAAGGCATTATTGAAGGACAAATTAATTTACGCGATGCCATTAATCGCACCATTAGTTATACCAGCCCCGAAGGCAAACAGTACAAATTAAATGATCACATTGCCACTTTATTAGTGCGTCCACGTGGCTGGCATTTAGAAGAAAAACATGTGTTGTTTAATGGTCAACCCATTCCCGGCGGATTAATGGATTTTGGTTTGTACTTATTCCACAATGCCAAGAATTTATTAAGCAAAGGCACTGGCCCTTATTTCTACATTCCCAAATTAGAAAGCCATTTAGAAGCCCGTTTGTGGAATGATGTGTTTAATTACGCCCAAGACGAATTGGGATTGCCACGCGGCACGGTTAAAGTCACAGTGTTGATCGAGACCATTTTGGCTTCGTTTGAAATGGATGAGATTTTATACGAATTGCGCGATCATTGTGTGGGTTTAAATTGTGGGCGTTGGGATTATATTTTTAGCTTTATTAAGCGATTCCATAAAAATCCTGAATTTGTTCTGCCGGATCGGGCGCAAGTCACCATGACTTCGCACTTTTTGCGTTCTTATTCGCAATTGTTAATTAAAACCTGTCATCGTCGTGGCGCGCACGCGATGGGTGGCATGGCCGCACAAATTCCAATTAAAGACGATCCCGAAGCCAATGCCGCTGCCATGGCCAAAGTTCGCGCCGATAAAGAACGCGAAGCCAGCGACGGTCATGATGGCACTTGGGTGGCGCATCCTGGACTCGTGCCGATTGCCTTAGACATCTTCAACCAACACATGCCCCAAGCCAATCAAAAACATCGTTTACGTGAAGATGTACAGATTAGCGCGGCTGATTTGGTCAAAATTCCTGAAATGCCCAAAGATGGACAGATTACAGAAGCAGGTGTGCGCAATAACGTCAGCGCGGCATTGCATTACATGGAAGCATGGTTAGCGGGAAATGGTTGTGTGCCGATTAATAATTTAATGGAAGACGCGGCCACGGCTGAAATTGCACGCGCGCAATTGTGGCAATGGATTCATCACCCGAAAGGGGTTTTAAACGACGGTCGCAAAGTGACTGCCGAATTTGTTAAGCAAGTTATACAGGAGGAACTGGATAGTATCCGTTCACAAGTGGGTGGCGCGGGTCAAAAGCCCAACCATTACGCGCTCGCAGCGGAATTAGTCGAACGCATTACAACTACCGACACTTTTGCAGAATTTTTAACGTTGGTTGCTTACGAGCATTTGGCGTAATAAATCTATATTTAAGTACAACAGGTAATGTAAGCTCTGTTGTGCTTCAGACTGACCCCTAACTTTAGAAAACCGAGACAGGATTTTAAAAATGAGCAATAACGACATTCAAGCTATCGAGAAAGATTGGGCCGAAAATCCACGTTGGAAAGGTGTAAAACGGAACTATACCGCTGCTGACGTAGTTCGCTTACGTGGTACGCTGCACATTGAACACACTTTAGCGCGTGTAGGCGCGGAAAAGTTGTGGAACTATTTGAATACGCTGCCTTATGTCAATGCCTTAGGCGCGTTGACAGGTAATCAGGCGATGCAACAAGCCAAAGCGGGTTTAAAAGCGATTTACCTGAGCGGCTGGCAAGTGGCAGGCGATAACAATACCGCTTCACAAATGTATCCTGACCAAAGTTTGTATCCTGCGGACAGCGTGCCTGCGGTGGTTCGTCGTATTAACAATACGTTCCGTCGTGCTGACCAAATTTATCACGCTGAAGGCAATGACAAAATCGATTGGTATGTGCCGATTGTTGCCGATGCGGAAGCGGGTTTTGGTGGCGTATTAAACGCATTTGAATTGATGAAAGGCATGATCGAAGCGGGTGCAGCGGGCGTTCACTGGGAAGATCAGTTGGCTTCTGCGAAAAAATGCGGTCACATGGGCGGTAAAGTGTTAGTTCCCACGCAAGAAGCGGTGGCTAAGTTAAATGCAGCGCGTTTAGCCGCAGACGTTTGTGGTGTTCCTAGCATTATCGTGGCGCGTACCGACGCATTGGCCGCGAATTTATTAACCAGCGACATTGATCCTCGTGATCAACCTTTCGTGACGGGTGATCGCACGGTAGAAGGTTTTTATCAAACTAAACCCGGTATGCCACAAGGGATTTCTCGTGGTTTAGCGTATGCGCCTTATGCGGATTTGGTGTGGTTAGAAACGGGTAAACCTGATTTAGCCGAAGCCAAAGAATTTGCCGAAGCGTTGCACAAAGAGTTCCCCAACAAGATGTTGGCGTATAACTGTTCACCTTCTTTCAACTGGAAGCGTCATTTAGACGATGCCACCATTGCCAAGTTCCAACGTGAATTGGGTGCGATGGGTTATAAATTCCAATTCATCACCTTAGCGGGCTTCCATGCGTTGAATTACTCTATGTTTGATTTGGCCGATAAATACCGTGATAATGGTATGACGGCTTATGTCGAATTACAAGAGAAAGAATTCGCCGCAGAGCCTCGTGGTTTTACCGCAGTGAAGCATCAACGCGAAGTCGGTGCCGGTTATTTCGACGATGTCACCCAAACGATTATGGGCGGCGAGTCTTCAATTACCGCATTAAAAGGCTCAACCGAAGAAGAACAATTCGCCCATTAAAAACGGATTGTTTTTAGATTAGACTTTGGTTAGTTAATTTAAAAGGGGACAGCTCAAAACGGTTTTTGGTTTTGGGTTGTTCTTTTTTTTTGGGGGGCAGAATTAAAGAATTGAGAGAAAATGCGCTTCGTTGTATTTATAGCTACCGCAACGTAAAAAGAATATTCAAACCTGTGAAGTTTCCTACAAATTTGACAGGTTCAGATTATCTTTTTATAGTGCCTCAACTATAGTTAATTCTACGGGGATTAAATACAACTTTTTAACGGGAAATGTTGTGGATTTTGGATGATTTCAAGGCTCAAATCTATGTCTAAATTAGGCCAGTAGAAGTGGTTAGGGCTTGGCTGTTCTACGGTTAATATATCTTTAACGGTAGCGTCTTGAAACCAAGGGAAATCTTCATAAGACATGAAAAATTCTTTGTTTCCTGTCAATAACCAAATTTCGTGTGATGAGATATTTGTAACTTCAACGTCTAAAATGTTCTGCCCAGCTATGGATAAGCTCATCGTAATGTGCCTCAATTAGAGATTCTAATTCTTTTAATTGCTTTCTTGAATAGCGGTAATTTTGGGCTAATTCTATTTCAGGTTCAAGTGTGAATAGGATTTGGGAAGGTTCAAGAGATTGTTTTTAAGTTATTATTCGGTCAGTTAATTTAAAAAAGGACAGCTCAAAACGGTTTTTGGTTTTGGGTTGTTCTTTTTTTTGGGGGAGGGATTGATGGGATTCTAACTATTCTGATTTGTTAGATAATTGTTGTTTTAAAAGTTGGATAATTTCTTTGAGATGTTCAATATCTTGTCGTAATAAGTCGATTTGTTCATTTTGTTGTTCGATGAGTAAATTTGCTTTTTCTAATTCTATTGAACGCACATTAAAATTTTCTGGGATATTTACATTTTGTAAAAATTGCAAAAAGCTATTTGAGCTATTGTAAGTATCTGCATGTAAAACAATAACATTTTTCTCTCCAAAACTTAATAAATCTAACAATTCTATATCAATTGCTTTTGTAATCTCTTCCAATCGTTTCATCGATATATTACTTTCTCCTCTTTCAAGATTTGAGTACGCAACTGGTGTAATATTCAATTTCTCTGCGATTTCTTCCTGAGTGAATCCTTTTGTACGCCGAAAAAACTTAATTTTTTCATGTAGTTGCATGTTAGATAAACTCTGGCTTTAAGTAGTTTAAGTCCTACTTTATGGATACGGTTTGTGTTTCGTACTAGGATTTGAATCACGGCCACAGTTTAAAGGGTTTTTGTGGGGGTTGTAAAGGTGGATTTTTGGATTTTATATGTAAATTACAAAGTGAAGAGTGCGTTCAGTATTGATTTATAACAGGCTATTCCTAAGTTAATTTATTTTTTTCAATTAGTTATGGAGTTTTTTTCATGCTTAGTTTTAGATTTGCTACCAGCAAATTTCTATTCTTCCTGTTATGTCTGTGGTGTTGGCAGTCTAGTTATGCTGATACAAATATTAGCACTAACAGTGGGGGTGGATGCGTTATTATGTCTGATAAAAGTGTCACATGCTGGGGAGAGTATCTTAAAGATAATCCTCTGCAAGGCTCGTTTCTGAAAATTGCTGTTTCAGCCTATGAAAGCGGGTATGGAAGCGGGGGAGTTTGCGGGCTTAAAACGGATAAATCCATATCTTGTTCAGGTGATGGCTTGGAAAATGTTCCCATACCTAAAGGAACATTTGTGGATTTTAGTGTTTCAAATGGATCCGTTTGTGCAATTCGTTCACAAGATAATAAGATAATTTGTTGGGACAATAAAGGAAATTTATACTCCTCTGTCAGTGATCTAGGTTTTGTTAAATTAGCCAAAGGTTCTAATCCTAGCAGAGGGTGTGGAATATTAAGCATAAACTCAAATATTGCCTGTTGGGGAGGTATTAAAGTACCTACAGAGCTTAATAAAGAGATGTACTCCCAAGTGTTTTTTAGCGAAAACAACAGTTTGTCAACAATCAGTGGTCTTTCGTCAAAAGGACGATATATTTCTACTCTGGAAGATTTCCATTATTTGGGTGATGTGCTACCAAATACGTTTTCACAAATAAGTACTTTTTCAGTGGGAAATTATTGGGATGCCGTATGCGGAATACGTACTGATGGAGCTTTAGATGGTTTGGTGAGTTGTTATGAGGTAGCCTACGGAGGAGGTATTGAGAAACCTGCTTATGTTGTCCCTATTGATGGTCCTTCTCCTGCGAATTATAAAGAAATTAGCATGAGTAGCACGGATAGTGGTTGTGGGATTAAAGTGGATAACTCCATTGTTTGCTGGGGATATAATCCATATGAATACCCAAAGAGTCTTGTGATTAATAAATCCCCAACCGCTAGTTTTACAGCAGACAAAACCATAGGTTTTGCTCCTTTGACTATTCAATTTGATGCCAGTGCTTCACAAGATGCTGATGGTTCGATCAAACAATACCTTTGGGCTAATGATGCGGGAGTTGAAATTGACAATACGGTGAAACCCTCTGTTACTTTTACCCAAGCAGGTTCTTATACTGTTACACTCACGGTTGAAGATGATAAGGAAGGTAAGAGTACAGAAGTTACACAGCAAATTGAGGTCAAGAAAAACTCGCATCCTGTTGCAGCTTTTACCATGAATGGAAAAGGAGAAAATGATTATCAACTCTCTGTTTCTTACGACAAAAATGGTATTGCTTCTATGCGGCTAGATGCGAGTAATTCTAAAGATGATAATGGCATAAAAGCCTACTCGTGGAAAATATTAAACGAGAACACAGATGAAATTATTACCGAATTATCAGGTATTAAACCAGATGAGATTACTTTCAAAACGCTCATTGAGGATAACTATCTAGTTCAACTGACAGTGGGGGATGAACAGGGATTATCCGATGTCCTCACTAAAGAGGTGGATTTTGTTAATGATGATCCCGTTGTGAAGTTCACAGCCTCACCCACAAGTGGGAGTTCTCCCTTGACAGTTCAAGTAGACGCTTCAGAGTCAACAGATACTCAGGGTATTCAACAATATACTTGGCAAGTTTGGACAAATCTGTATATGTATAATCGAAGTGACATCACTACTTCTTTTAACATTGGCAATTCAGCTAAAGAAAGTATCAGATTCGACAAACCTGGGTCATACTACATAAAGTTGATAGTCAGTGATAAGCTGGGTACTTCATCAGAACAGAATTTTGATAGCATAAGCGTCCAGAACTCTCCACCTAAAGCAGTGATTAAGGCAACACCCACCACAGGTAAAGTGCCTTTGACTGTCGCTCTTGATGCCTCAGATTCAACAGATGTGGATGGTAAAATACAAAATTATGAGTGGTACATTGTTGAAGAATATTACGCTATTGATAACAGTGTGAAACCGAAATCTATAACTTTTGAAAAAGAAGGCACTTATACCCTTACTTTAAAGGTGACAGATGATTTTGGTTTTACCTCAGAAACGACTCAAAAGATTACGGTACAGGCTAAAGAAAGCATCCCGCCTGTTGCCAGAATTTCTGCGGAAACTGCTACGCAAGGTAATGCTCCATTAAATGTGACTCTGTCAGGTAGTCAATCTACGGATGTAGATGATGGTATTTCTAAATACGAATGGTCTGTTTCAGATGGCAGAAAAAATCAATCAGGTGTGGTAGCATACTTGACTTTTGATAGAGTAGGTAGCTACATAGTCACCTTGAAAGTAACAGATAATACAGGTTTAAGTGATTCAACATCAACTACAGTGACCATTACTGACGAATGTGTAGCGACATACAGACCTGAAAACCAACGAAATCATCTGAAGATTCCCTGCCTTGTTGTATCAGGATTCCCGCTAATTGGTAGTGGCTATGAAGTAGGACTACAGCAACGTACACTGAGAGAGTCGTTTTGGTTTGACTTGGATACTGGGAGTGACATAATCCAAAAAACTGTCCCTGAGAGTAAATGCACGGCAGTTTATGACCCAAACAGTTTAAATGTACACATACCTTGCATTCGTTACCTTGATCGGGTGTACGATATTTACCTGACTCCATCTCCATCAGGGATATATGGAGATGCTGTCTTCACATTTGTATTGGACTTGGGTCGTGTAAAAGAAGTCAACATGGATTAGTTCAATACGCCAGCGAATTTCAGGATAAATACTGACAAGTCGAATGTTAATAATAGGAACAACTCAAAACGTTTTTAGTTTTGGGTTGTTCTTTATTTTTTGGAGGAATTAATATGATTCATAAAACGCCTACTTATTCCGTCTGAATCAGAACTGTCAAAATTAAAGAATAAACCCGCGATCTCAATTTAAAATCAAACAGTAAAATTGCCACATTGCAGATTCGGGATAATTTTATTCATCTCACTACTTGGCTAGAACTACAAAAAAAATCAACTACAACAGTTGATAAATTATAATAACTGTTTACTGCTGTTCGACTTACAGTTTTCCATCTTTGCCGTCTGGCTGGCTTGGCGATATGTGCGTTGAGGAAAAAACTAAACGATGCCGAATCTTTGCAGGCGCGTGAGAAATAACGCCAGAAATAATAATCACACTAATGAAAATGGGAATAGCGGCTTGAGGAAAGAAATGCAAACTGGCTAATAAAAACAATTTAAAAACAATTGCCGCGCCCGCCCATTGCAATAACCAAATGGCATTACTCCACAATTCGATCAAGACCAAACAAACGCCCGTCACCACTGCCAATCCCCAATATGGCAACCATTGCTCTGGCGCGACTTCGTATAAAAATCCGCCCCCCAATCCACCCACTCCAACTAAATGCAGCGTGCGTAAGGTAATTTTAAGCCAACGTTGTCCGGGCAATTGACGCGAAGAGGCAGGAAACAATAATTGTTTAAGTGTCATTTTGTTACCGAAATGGGTTTGCATTCCCCGTAAAAAATATATTGAATCATATCATTTAATGAAGCTTCACTGAATACGATAAAAATAACAATAATAAATGTAAAAATAACCGCTAAAGAAAAACGATACAACAAAGTTTGTAAAGGTTCTTTAATTATTTTTTCTAAATCTTTAATGGCTGCTGAACCAATATTGTCTAATTCCAATTGACTCAAGCGGTGTCCTTCTTTTTGCACCACTAATGTTTTCTCAATATTCGCTTTAATTGGATTTTTGAATTGTTTAACCAGATTTTTACTCCATGTTTCTGCCAGAAAGTGGATATACTTTATCCCAAATAGAACAAAAAATAGCATGGTAAAAAAAATAACACCAAAATTAATTTTATTATAAAAATAGTAATTGTAAAAACTGGCTAGAAAAAACACAGCGATTATTACACTGACAATAATTTGCCAAAGCCATTTTTTAAAATTGTCTATTAGAGAGGATAACATGGTTGGGGTTTCAGGTTTTTAAGCTGCGGCGGCCACTGTCAGAACTTTTTGTTTAATAATCAATAAGGTGACATCATCTTGCAAACGATGAGAACCGATATGACGGCGCAAATCATTGATAACTATCTGCTGAATCTGTTGTGCGTTCAAATGCCAATGACGACTCACTGTCTCACACAAACGCCCTACTCCGTATTGCTGACGCTGCGCATTCATGGCTTCAGTGAGTCCATCTGTATACAATACAATACCATCTCCTTCCAGTAAATCCAATTCTCGATAGGTCACAAAATCAGCAATATCCGGCTCTAAACCCACCATAAAACCCAAAGAAAATGTATCAATGCGCTCAATTTCTCCCGAACGGCGCACAAACAACACTTCTTCATGTTGTCCACTTAAACGCAATTTTCCTTCATAATAATCGATTAATGCCAAAGTCAAATTTTTATCACTTTGCATTCGTTGCAAATTATCATAAAGCGTGCGATTTAAAATCGTGAGGAATTTTTTAGGGTCTTCAATATCGGAAGACAATAAAGCCCGCACTGCCGTTTGTACCATCATCATTAACACGCCACTTTCCAAACCATGTCCCGTCACATCACCAATACCAATTTGCAATATATCATAATAATCGCCACCGACTTCCGTAGCAGGCTCCATAAAACTGGCTATTTCTAAAGTTTCAATTGCATTTAATTCTTCTTTCCTAGGCAGAACCATTTGTTGTAAACGTCGAGTCACAGATAATTCTGCACCCATACGACGATTATCGGCATGTAATTTTTCATTTAACAGATGAATTTTATGATTTGCCTCTGCCAATTGGTTGGCTTGTGCCGTGATGTGGGCGGTGCGTTCGGCCACTTTTTCTTCAAGTTGCACAAAAGATTCTTGAAGCTGTTTAGCCATGAGATTGAAAGTTTTAGTTAATTTTCCCAATTCATCGTAACGCATCACAGGAATTTGTGTCCATTCTCCACTGGCTAATTGATTCGCGGCTTGATTCAACGCCCGAATAGGATAAATAACCCAATAAGAAATGGCAATACCCAATAATAAAGCCAAACACAAAGCCACAATAGAAAGTTGTACTGTGGTTTTTGTATTGGCATCAATTTCTGCCATAAAATCAGATTCTGGCACCACCACCACAATTAACCAATCTAAATCTTTATCCAATTTAAAAGGTAAAATCTGCACATATTGACGCTTTTTTTCTATGTTAAATTCTAATTGATTGTTGCGATCAATACGGGAAAAATCACCAAAATATTGTTGTAAATATTGTGCTGTTTCTCGAATTAATAATTGTTCACTCTCAGTTGCCATTAACCGTTCTATTGTTTTATCTATTAAGCGCAGAGAATATAATTTTTCTTGGCTAGAACTGGCCAGTAATTTCCCAGAACGTTCAATAATAAAAGTTTGTCCATTCGGGCTAAAATTTAATTGGTGTAAAAATTGGCTTAAATCCGTTAAAGTAAAGTCAACAGCCGCTACACCAATAAATTCACCTTGTTTAAATATGGGTGTACTATAAGTAATCGATAACCAAGTTTGTCCAAAAAAACTAAAGACATCATTCCAATTTGATTTCCCCACTTGAATTTGCCAACGACTGCTCTGGCTTTGCTGAGTGTTTTGATACCATATCTGCTGTCTGGCATCGTAACCAGGGACAAAAAACAACGGAACTTTGCCCTTTATCCCTGAACTATCAAGGGAATAGCTTTCCATATCGCCCATCGTATCTGCATTGGCAATGTCCAGACTAAAATGCCCTTTTGGATGCCGTTCTAAACCCAGAAAATCACCATTGCGGTGCGCAAACTGCACATAACTCATGCGTTCAAATAATTGTAATTGCTTAAAAAAATAAGATTGTAAAACATCCAACTGCTCTGGTTCTAACCATGATAAATCTATTGCATTTTGCATTTTTTTATTTACTATTGTGGGTCGTTCTAAAGAACGTATCAAATGATCTTCAATCCGAATACTGACTGATTCTCTTAATTTCTTCGCCAAATGATTGACTGCAACTTGGCTATTATTCCACGACAACCACGAAACAATGGCTACAGTTAGCAATAGCAAAAAAATAAACGGAATAATCAGCAAATAACGCAATGGAATGCGATTAAATCCATGAATAAAACCTGATTGATAAGCAGTAAATATCATAACATTAAATACAAATAAAATGAGCCACTTACTTTTCAATAAGTAGCTCGTGAATAAAAAGACTATTTCTGACGACGGGCATCCATACGTTTTTCATATTCGTAGAGTTTACGAATAAAATCATAATCCTCATCTTTAGCAGGAACTAACCCTGTAATCTTTAAACTGGACAAACCTTCTGGATCACGAAAATTTAAGAAAGCTTCTGTTAATGCCTGCTTTAAAGCTTCAGGCAAATCATTGCGGTAAGCAAAAAGCGAATTGGGGATTAATTCTGATTGCCAAATGACATTAAAATCGTCCATTGTCCATGCTTCTCCTCCACCTCGATGTAAAACAATGCCGCTGGCAGCGATTGCATCTACTTCCTTGTTTTTCAAAGCTAAAATAGATTTTTCTGGCCCACCAGAATAGCCTGTTTTGCTAAAATAAGTGTCGGGATCAATTCGCGCATCAAGATAAAAATAAGCCCGTGGTACTAATGTTCCGCTGGTAGAATCAGGGTCAGCATACAGCCAAGTTTTGCCTTTTAAATCGGCTAATGTGGTTAAACCTGATGATTTCAGCGTAATAATTAAACTGTGATAACCTTCTGCCCCATCGGCATTTAATATGCGGGCAAAAGCCACTGCTCCTGCTTCCTCTGCGGCTTTAACGTAAGATTTAGGCCCATAATAAGCCACATCAATATTTTTTGCCTTCATTCCAACCACCACACCATCATAATCCGATGGCGTACTTAATTCGACAGGCAGATTCAGCGTTTTCTCCAAATAAGCCAAAAGTGGCGCGTAATGTTTTTTTAAATTTTCAGGCGATTCATTGGGAATACTGCCTAAAACAAGTTTCTCAGGCATATCTGCCCATGCCACAAAAGAAAAGCTGAATAAAAATAAAAATAATCCATGAAAAATAAGATAATGTCTCATCATAATTATCCCGTAAAAAATAGACAATAGAAACAATAGAAGTATTCAATATAACAAGACTTCATGTACCAAAATTATGTGAGATATAAAAACAAATTAAGTTTTAATATCTACCTAGATATTAGGTATAAGATACTGTTTAATTTTATTAAACTTAAACACTTTACCTGACAAAAAGGTCTCAAACATACTAGTGACTTCTTTAAAGCTTGATAGGCGATGAAAATTCTTTCTGACCCAATTCTTACCTTGAAGCCAAATATCCTCGACTGGATTTTGCTCTGGGGCATTAGGTGCAAATCTTAATAAACGAACTTTCCATTCTGATTCTGGAAGTCCCCCATTTAATTTCTCTAAATAAGTTCTTAAACCTTCAGAACGATGATAACTTGCACCATCCCAAATAATCACATGACGGGCTTCTTTATATCTGTAAATGAGCCAGTTAATAAAGTCTATCGTATATTTTGTATCAGCTTTCTTTGCCCTATCTAAAATAAATTCTCCCGTATAAATATTCACCGCTCCATACCACGTTTGAGAAGTGCGATAATTACTCATCTTTATTGACGTTCTTTCTCCTTTTTTCGACCAAACATAACCACAAATATCTCCCCACAACTGATGGCTTTCGTCTTGCATCCAGTACATTACCTCTCCACTTTCTATCTGTTCACGCTCCTTATCTATTAAATCCTTAATCTCTTTTTTTTTAGCTTCCACTTTTACCTCATCTTTTGCCGAATTCTCTTTGTGTGTCTTCTTATAACTTAAATTCGCTTCTTCTAATAATTTAGTATAAGAAGTATTTGAAGAATAGAAAACATCATACTCCTCTTTTAAGTATCTCTTTAGTTCCTCTATTGTTATTGTCTTCTTTTCTTGTATCCAATTAATCACATCTTCTCGTTCACGCGGCTTTAAATACCCTGGTGAGCCTTTATACGCTAACTTTAATCCTTCAACCCCTGACGCTAAATAAATGGCTTTCCATTTATCCACAAATTGCACACTGACACAACACGCTAAAGCCGCTTCCGCACGCACAAAACCAAGCAAAGACATTCTTACTGCCATCGCTCGCTTCACTTCTCTCGCTTCACCTGTTGACATTAATTCTTCTAAATCTTCATATCTGAGGATTAAGCGTAAAGAAATGAATAAAAAGAGAAGCAGAGATGATGAAAAGAGAGGGCAAATGTCTAAACATCAGTCAGAGGAGACGCAAAAAGGATTGCGGTCACGCGAAGCACAAGCAATACACTTGAAGCATTAAGGGGATAACTTTTGTGTTTCGGTAAACGCGTCACTCCGTCACTCCGTCAAACCGAGCGACGCGCCTATTTTGTTGTTTAGCTGTGACTCAACAGTTGTAACAAAGTTTGCTGTGCCGAAATCGCGGTTTCGCCTTCAGCGGGCTTGGCGCGGGTGTAATTGCCTTCTTGATCCAAAACCCAAGCCTGGACATTATCGGTTAAATACAGTTTTAAATTCTGCTCAATCACCCGCTCTTTTGACGCGGGGTCTTCAATCGGAAAACACACTTCTACCCGTTTCAATAAGTTACGATCCATCCAATCCGCACTGGAACAATACACTTCGGGTTTACCGTCATTATGAAAATAAAAACTGCGCGTATGCTCTAAAAACCGTCCCACAATAGAGCGCACATGAATGTTTTCTGACACGCCCGGAATGCCCGGCCGCAAACAACACATTCCTCGCACAATTAAGTCAATCTTTACCCCAGCCATAGAAGCACGATATAAGGCACGAATAATCATAGGTTCAGTCAAGGCATTGACCTTAGCCATAATGTGTGCCGTTTTGCCTTGGCGAGCATGTTCTGCTTCGCGTTCAATTCGCTCTACCATTCCCTTGTGAAGGGTAAAAGGCGATTGCAATAATTTCTCTAATTGTGCGCCTCGGCCTAAGGTGGTTAATTGCATAAACATTTTATGCACATCTTCACCGATTTTCTCATTGCACGTTAATAAACCATAATCCGTATAAATACGCGCTGTTCTCGCGTGATAATTGCCCGTACCTAAATGCACATAACGCTTTAACTTACGATCTTCACGCCGCACGATCATTAACATTTTGGCATGGGTTTTATAACCCACCACCCCATAAACCACATGCGCTCCCGCTTCTTGCAAGCGATTGGCTAAACGAATATTCGCTTCCTCATCAAATCGCGCCCGCAATTCAACAATCACAGTGACTTCTTTACCCGCTCTAGCGGCATCCACTAAAGCATCCACTAATACCGAATCAGGCCCCGTACGATAAAGCGTTTGTTTAATCGCCAATACCTGCGGATCAACCGCCGCTTGTTTCACCAAATCCACTACGGGAATAAACGATTGAAAAGGATGATGTAATAACAAATCACCTTCTCGAATGGTTGCAAATAAATTGCGTCCCAATTGCTTAGGATTACCCGAAGTAAAACTGGGATATTTTAAATCAGGTCTATCCACCATATCCGGTAAAGCAATTAAACGATTTAAATTCACAGGCCCATTGACTTGAAATAACTCACGCCGATCCAATTTAAATTTGCGCAATAAAAAATTAATAATATGATCAGGACAATTATCCGCCACTTCTAAACGAACACTGTCCCCATAACGCCGTCCCGGTAATTCCCCTTCTAAAGCACGCAATAAATCATCGACTTCTTCTTCATCCACAAATAAATCGCTATTGCGCGTGACGCGAAATTGATAACAACCCGTGACTTTCATGCCCGGAAAACAATCTTCCACATGCGCATGAATAATCGAAGATAAAAACACAAAATCATAAGGCTTTTCTGACAATTCGGGCGGGAATTGAATAAAACGCGGCAACGCCCGCGGAGCCTGCACCACAGCCATGCCACTATCGCGTCCAAATGCGTCTTTACCGCGCAGAGAAACAATAAAATTTAAACTCTTATTTAACACCCGCGGAAAAGGATGCGCAGGGTCTAATCCAATCGGGCTTAAAATGGGCATTAATTCATTATCAAAAAAAGTTTTTACCCATGTACTTTGTTCATCAGACCATTGATCGCGCTTTAAAAAACGAGTGCCTTCTTTTTCTAAAGCGGGCAATAAAGCCTCATTGAGCAAACGATATTGTTCATCCACAAATTCATGCGCCGCCACACTAATTCGATTAAGAATTTCTTGGGGCAATAAATTATCAGAACCGGCTTGTACAGAGCCGAATTGTAATTGTTCTTTTAAGCCCGCCACGCGCACTTCAAAAAACTCATCTAAATTCGTACTGGCAATGCACAGAAAACGCAAGCGTTCTAATAACGGTAAAGTATCATCAAAGGCTTGCGCTAATACGCGCCGATGAAAAGCCAATAAACTTAATTCTCGATTAATATAAAAATCAGGACGATGCAAATCAATTTCATCATTACTTGCGGCTTCTACAGAGGCGGCTTGTGCTAAAATAGTTTCTGCATTTTGAGCTTGAGAAACCCGTTGTTGACGTGCTGATGTTGTGCTGGATTTGGTCATAATAACTGCCTGAAAAAAGAAGTTTTAATTGGAGTCTTGAAGACAACGATTAATACGTTGATTCATCTCATCTAATTGGGCTAACCATTGGGTGTAATTAATAGAATGTTTCCATTCTTGTTGCCACTCAGAATCATATTGAATAGTGCGCATGGCTTTCTCTACATTTAACTCAATCTCTATGGGCAAACTTAAATGTTGATTACGCGCTAACCATTGCTTCATGCTATCGGGTAAATCATTACTGGCATAACCGCGCAATGCCAACCACAATTCAATGGCAATTAAGGTTTGACAACATAAAGTGATTTCTAAAGGTTCTTTAGTTTCTGCCATAATTACTGCCGTTTCTATGGTATTAGACAACAAAATAAATCCTAAAGAATCCTCTAAATCGCGCCACCATTCTTGTGCGTCTATATTATTAAAAACATCGAAAATTAGCTCACTGTCCATTGCGTTTATCTTAGCGTTGTTGATTTAAATGGAGTGCGTACCAATCGACTCGACGAGTAATAAACATCACCAATGCCAAAATAACAAAAAGCCCAATTGCACCAAACAATAAGGCATAATCTTGTAAATGCAATAGTACGTATAAGTAAATATACAAACCCACCAAAAATCCCCCCATAATTAAAGATCGCTGACGGCTTTGCAATACCCATTGCCCATAAGTGATAATTAAACCAATCGTTGCCCCACTGGCAATCAAATAAGCCCAAGAAAAGTTAAGATGTTCACTGATAGAAAGCAGTAATAAATAGAAAATAGACAGCGCAAATCCAACCATTAAATATTGTAAAGGATGAATGCGAATAGGATTGAAAATTTCAAATAAAAAGAAAGTGGTAAAAGTCAGTAAAATAAACAGAATGCCATATTTAATGGAACGCTCCACTTTTTGATAAAAATCAACAGGTAAGCGTAAATTCACATTAAATTGCTCCTGATGTAAATTCACAGAATCTTGCATTTCTGTGTTCCACATTTGGGGATAGCTGCGTCCTAAATGCGACACCTGCCACCGCGCCTCAAAACCTGTTTCATTGATCACCCGCTCTACCGGTAAAAAAGAACCCGCAAAACTGGGGTCTTGCCAACTTGAACTTAATTCCACAATCGTTTCTTTGCCCACTGGCGAAAAAGCCAATTGTTCATGGCCATTTAAGTTTAATTTAAAAGAAAATTCATAATTAGTCGTATTTAACTGTTCTAAATCAGGTAAACGAACATGCAATCCTTTATCAAATAAAGAACTGCGTGTTCCCGATAAAAAAGGCAGTTCCTTTTTATTCCAATTCAAGGTTAATGCTTCTCGAATGCCACGAGTATCAGAAATGCCAATAGTCAAATAAGCATCATCCCATAAAATATGTTCTGGTTGAATGGTTTTCCAAAAACCAAAATTAGGCGGTTCAAACGCTCCAGAAACGGTTAAATCAGTACGATAAACCACTACTTCATAAATGCCGCGATAACGGGTTTCAGGAACTAATTGTCCGCGAATTTGCAAATTTTCAGGTAAAAAATAAGCATAATGCAAATCGGTGTGAACTTTATCCTTATCATCTTTCCAAAAGCGTTGATAAGGCACAGTTACTACAGGCCCCATAATCGTTTGATCATAACCAAACAATTCACCAATTTCACTTTTCACCGAATAATAACGACTTTGCCGTTCATAAACCGCAGAGCTAATCATGATTAATGGAATGAGTAAAAGCATGACTAAAAATCCAATCACCAAAATTTTAAAAAATGCAGATTGACGAATAGAATCACCGACGCTAATCATTTGATAGACACTCCTTTGGTCTCTGCTTTAGAGAAAGTTAAATGTAAAGCCGATTAAATCGTATCAAAAACACGATCTATTTCCAAAATATCTGCCTCAGCTTCGCCATATACTTCATGATGTGCGGCTAATAACGCACTGGTTTCATTAATACTTTGGGAAATCGCCGCAGCGGTTAAACCCACACCAGATTGTTCTAATAATAAAGAAACTTCCGTTTCAATGCGGGTTAAATCGCTATTAATCGTGGCTAAATCTTCTTGTTTCTGTTTAAAATTAGCCAAACGTTGCGTTAATAAATGCAGCGTTGCTTCCTTAGAATCACGGATTTTATTGGACAGGTTTTGTTTTAATTCCTCAGTGAGAACAGCCAATTGCTGTTCGATTTGTTTTTCCGTATTAGTGTCTAAAATGGTGCGTAAATTCTGCTGTGCTAACAACAGCTTGAGATGCAGCCATGCTAATTTATTCAGCAATTGCAAATTTCTACTATTCTGTTCTTCGGTTTGCAAGCTAATCGCTTTATCGATTTTCTTTTGTAATTGCTGCAAACGATGTTGTCCCAGATGATCTAATTTTGCAATGAGAATTCCTCGTTTCTGGTGATATTCACCTTGTTTTTCACTCTGTTCCTGAGCCTCTACAGTTTTTTGAAAACGGGCGTTAAATGTCAAGGTGAATAAATAAAACACCTCCAATCCTAAACCCAATAACCAAATTCCCGCATGTCCATAGCGAATTAACTCTGCCAATCCCAATAAAAAAAACGCAAAAACCAGCAGCGCATTAACAGGAATATAGCCCAATGCGGGAACAGAATAAGTAGCCCAAAAAGCCGCTTTTAAATATTTCCATATCATCATCATTAAGAGAAACGTTTTATTGTCTGTGGATCGACAATTTCAGCATCAACCGTGGGCGTGCTATTGTCAGATAATTTAGGATTTAAACCTTCTTTTTGCATGAATTCGGCTAACGCCATATCGGCTAATGCGGCTTGTTCAGATTGCTTTAATTTGACCTCATCGGTATAGACGGCATCGTGTGCCACTCGCGCCCGTCCTGCGGCTTTATCGCGTTCTTCTTCTACCATTTTTTGCAGCCGATCTAATGTATCGCCAGAACTGCCAATTGTCCCCGTCATTCCAGAAGCCATTTCACTCATTTCAGCCATTGCTTTTTGCATTTTCATGCTGCTAATACTGGTTTTAATGGCTTCAATTTTCGCTTTTGCCGCGTTAATAGCTTGCTCACGAGCTGCCACCAAATTACGATAAGTTAATTCCGCTTTCTCTAATTGATCGCGGGCTTCTGCTAATTGTTGTTCTAAAGTTTTTAAGCGCAAAGCATATTGTGCGGCAACGTCTCGATTTCCAGCGTTCAAATTCGCGTTAATTTTAGCGCGCAAATCTCGTTCATCTGTTTCTAAACGTTTCACTTGGGTCATCAAGCGTTCGGATAAAGTGGCATGTGCAGATAATCCTTCATTATATTGCGCCATTTGCTTGCGTAAATTCTCTTTTTCCAGTTCTAATAACGCTTCAGGATTGCGTTTTTCCATATCTGTAATAAACAGATTAATAAACGCTTTAAATAAGTTGATAATTCGTTGTAACATATTGTGCAGAATCTCGTGTTGAATAGGGGGAATAGGGGAAGTTAAACCTCAACGACTCCGTTCCCAAGTGCGCATTAAATTTTCCAATACTTCGGCTGAGGGCGCGTGACAAACTTGGTTTAAATCAATGCTCAAACCCGCTGAACGATATTGTACAAAAGGACTGTCTGGTTCATTAATGGGAATAGCAGGATTACCGGGACGAAATCCATGCACTAAAGCCTGTTTTTGCACAGGTTCACTCAACAGAAAACGGAGAAATAAACGCGCCGCGTGATGATGTTTTTCCGTAGCCCAAGGGGTTTTTAAAATATAATAAGGATTATCACTCCACAAATTGCGTTCAGGATAATGAATATAAAAATTTCCCCAACGACCCTGCGCTGATTTTAAATAATCAATTGCTAAATTTTCATAAACAAATAAGGCATCATAAACCGAAGGGCCTTTTAATACCATATCCTTCATTAGATTACCAGAACTATTACTTAATCCACTAATAGATCGGCTAAAAGAACGCAGCCAATTTTGAAAATCAATATCCACTAAATCACTGACTTCTAATTGACGACATTTATTATGAAAATCATAAGCCATTAATACCAAAGTAATTAAACCACTATTAGATTCTAATGGATGCGTATGGCCAAATTTAAATAATCCCCATTCAGGCTTATTCGCAATTTCACGCCAGCCCGTAGGTAATTGCAATGCCTCAAATATCGTCTGTTTTTGCAAATTGATTCACTGCCCATTCCAACCACAAACGTTTCTCCGTTCCATAGGCAATTCCAATTTTAATAGCATCACGGTGAGAGGCTACATTTGAAGGAGTATTGTCACCTGTTTTTTTGTCAATTGGGTCATCTAGGTCATCTTTAGAAAAGATAGAATAAGCCCCATAAAAACAGGCCGCCACAAATAGGAAAATCATTAATTTCCCTAAAAAGGTTAATTTAGGTCCTTGAGTCATTTTTTAACCTGTTTTAATCTTAATTAAAAGAAGGTAGAAATTTCGGTAAAAACTTTACGAATATTATTGGGATCACCGTGATAATATTTGCCCTGCGTTTTCTCCGCAATTGCCTTTAAAATGCCTTCATCGGCATCTTGTCCATAACCAATAGTAAAGACGCGAATAGGCTGCGTTTCACTGTTAAATTGCAGTCGTTGCAATAATTCTTGTAAAGATAATTGGCTATTGCTATCTGCCCCATCACTTAACACAACAATAGCAGAAATTTCGCCTAAATTGGCTCTGGTTTTCAAATAAGAATAAGCCTGATTAATTGCATCGTAAAGTGCCGTTCCCCCTGTGGCAAATAAATTTCCAACTTGTTCAAAAACAAGCGTTCTTTCTTGTCCCACATTAACCGATTGACGCAGCCAATTCAGCTCGTTATTAAAAATTAATAATGAAAAACTATCGCGTTCATTTAATAAAGTCAGCATTTGCTGCAATCCAGAACGCGCCCCGATAATTTTATCGCCACTCATGCTGCCAGAAATATCAGCCACCATCACCACATTAGATATTTTTTTATTGGCTTTCCAAAGTTCCATAATGGCGTGCATCACTTCCACACTGGGAATTTCTAATGTCGTTTTAGGCTGTTTAGGATCAACACCATATTGCGCATTAAATGGCGTTGTTAATGGAATATTTAAATCAGCAGGACGAAAACCATAACGTAAAGCCTGTTCTTGTTGCGGTTGTGCCAGTAAAAATTGAATATATTGTTGTGCAGCTTTGCGGTGCATTGGCGTGACCCAATCCCGCTCAACAATGCCCACAGGATGATCGCTCCAAAAAGTGCCTTCTTCGGGATAAATCGCCACCATGGCAGCATCTCGATTCGGATGCTCATAGGATTGAATCACCATATTTTCATAAAGCACAGCAGCACTTAAATAACCCGGCCCATTAGCCGCCATTTTATCGCCAAAAAATCCTGTAGATCGCCCATAATGCACAATTGAATTTTGAATTGCCATTAAATCCAATTTAGTTTTTTCATGATGCACATCATCTAATGTTAAATTCGCTAATTTTCCTGTGCTGGCATAAATTTGTGCAAATAAAGCAATTAAACCACTATTACTGTATTCAGGATGAGTATGACCAAATTTAAACCGTCCCCATTCAGGATGCCCATGATTTGCCCAGCCTTTAGGGTCATTGGCTAATTCAATAATTTGTTGCCAACCGATATTTTTCTCACCCCAACCCAATGCCTCAGCCATCGGTTTCCACATCGCAATGACCACAGGCGATAACACTAAATTTTCAGTGTGAGAAACCACATCGCGTCTTAATTTGACTTGTGACTCCGCATTACCTAACTTGATAAAGGCAGCCGATGCAGGGCTAATTAAATGTGCTTTTTCTGTTTCATTAAGAATATGATCAATGGTTTCTGCCGAACCCATTGGCACTGTTTTAACATAAATAACATCACCTTGTTCTGTTTTAATTTGTTGCTGATTAAATTGCTGAGTCACCGTTTCTAACCAGGCTTGTTTTTCAGAGCCATATAAAAATACTAATTCTACTGTTGGAACTGAAGGTTCAGAAGAGACATTTTGAGGCGCGCTATCTTCTCCACTACAAGAGATTAAAAAGAGAGAAAATAGAAGGATTAAAACACGAGTAAAAAACCGAGACAATAACTCCATCACAAAACTCCTAATAGTGAGAGAATAAAATAAGACGAATCCATTGTAAATAAGAAATATGACAATAGGGTTAAATTGTGTTTCTCAACGTGACAATATCGCCGTAATAGCCGCTTTAACTTCATCAAGGGTATAAGCAAAAATAGCATTGTGATCGTGTTGTAACATGCTAACCAATTCATTGCGTAATTGCCGTCCCGCATTAATATACGCTAATAAATGTTGAAACACCATTTCCCCCACTTGCGTTCGCAAGCGAGTATTTTGTTGCAATTGATCCCGTTCTCCCAAACCAATTGGACTAAAAAAATTACCTTTATTAAACCAGATAATTGACCGCCGGTGACAACGCATATCATCCATAATTTCTAAAATAGTAATTGCGGCAATCGTCGTTGGCGTAATTTCATAAACCCGTAATTTTGCTAATTCTCTCGCTTTCTTTTCTTGCGGGCCATCAATACCCCAGACATAATCACGCCCATGTGTGCTGGAATGAATTTGTGGATCAAAATAACTCCATGAGTTTTGATCTAACCATTGGGCTAATAAATCGCGTCCAGGATTGCGAATGGGACCGTTAATGCCTTGAATATTGCACGCGCCTCCTGTAAATAATAAGGGGACAATGCCATCTTCCATCATTTCAGATGTCACCAGCATAGAAACAAGTCGATTCATGATGCAATCAATCCCCTATTTATTCCAGAATAAAATCATAATCCATCATTAATGGCGCATGATCAGAAAAACGCGCTGCTTTATAAATCATTGCCTGCTGTATTTTTTCTTTAAAATGGGGAGTAATGATTTGATAATCAATTCTCCAGCCCACATTTTTTGCCCATGCCTGTCCACGATTTGACCACCATGTATAATGCTCCGGTTCAGGACAAATCAAGCGAAACCCATCAATTAAATCCGTTTCTGTAAATAAACGATCTAGCCATGCTCTTTCTTCGGGTAAAAATCCCGAATGATTTTGATTATTTTTCCAGTTTTTTAAATCAATAGGACGATGCGCAATATTCCAATCTCCACATAAAATAGCGGCTCTATCTTGATGGTAATGTTGGGCGAAATAAGGCAGTAAACGATCCATAAAAGCATATTTGGCTTGTTGTCGATGTTCACCTGAAGTCCCAGAATGCAAATAGAGAGAAACTATCGTCACTTGTTCAAAATGAGCCGCTAAATAACGCCCTTCAGCATCAATATCCGGCCAGCCAATGCCCATCTCCACATTTTTAGGCATCACGCGACTGTATAAAGCCACACCGCTATAACCCTTTTTTTCTGCACTGTGATAATAACAATGATAACCTTGCGGATGAAATAATGAATCGGTTAATTGATCGGCTTGTGCTTTGGTTTCTTGAATGCAAATGACATCCGCATTTTGCGCCGCCAACCATGTAAAAAAACCTTTACGCGCTGCCGCACGAATTCCATTGACATTGGCTGTGATCACTCTCATTTTTTATTTTTTCACCCTTGAAATAAGCCGTATTAATTTTATTAAAATTAATACGGCTGTGTTAAAATTATTCAGCCATTGGAGAATGAGAATGGATGGCTTGTAATTCTTCTAAAGAATTATCACGCACACTCAACGCTTGGCCATGAATGCCACGGCTTTCTGAACCCATTAAATACAGATATAATCCAGTAATATCTTCGGGAAGGGGCAAGGTTTCTGGATTTTCCGCAGGATATGCGGCGCGACGCATACTGGTGCGGGTGGCACCGGGGCTAATGCTATTCACACGAATAGCCGTATTTGTTTCTAATTCTTCGGCGAATGTTTGCATAAATCCTTCGGTAGCAAACTTAGAAACAGCATAAGCTCCCCAATACGCTCGCCCTTTACGCCCCACTCCAGAAGACGTGAAAAGAACAGAAGCCTCTGGAGCCGCTTTTAACAAATCAAAACAGGCTTTAGTCAGCATAAATGGCGCATTTAAATTCACCTGTAAAACTTGATACCACATAGTAATGTCATAATTCACTAATGGCGTTAATGTTCCCAATAAACTGGCATTATGCAACAGACCATCTAAACGCCCAAATTCACTCTTTAAAGTCGCCGCTAAATCTTCATAATCTTTTGGGCTTGCTCCTTCTAAATTCATGGGATAAATAGCCGCTTGCGGATAGCCTGCGGATTCGATTTCATCATAGACGGCTTCTAATTTTTTAAGCGTGCGTCCCAATAAAATCACAGTTGCACCGTGGGCCGCAAAACTTTTACTGACCGCACGGCCAATGCCACTGCCTGCGCCTGTGACCAAAATCACGCGCCCTTTTAATAAATCAGCGGGAGGAGTATAAACAAACATGTTATTATTTCCTTAAAAACAATGAGTTCACGCTTTGATTGCGTTTTAAGTTGCCCTCTGGGCGTAACTTGTGCATTATAACCAATTTAGTTGCCCTAAGTGTGTTGCTTTTTCATTGCGCAATACTATTATAGAATCAATACGGCAATAAAATTTTTTATTTTACCCATTCAATACTGTTTTTATTTTTGCTATGCTTTACTCATTATTACGTCCTTTATTATTTAGTTTAGAACCAGAAAAAGCCCATACTAAAACGCTGGCAACTTTGGCGTTATTAGAACGTTTTGGATTGGCGCATTTTTTATTCACTGCACCCGAAAATAAGCCTGTGCAAATCATGGGACTAACTTTTCCTAATCCCGTGGGATTGGCTGCGGGTTTGGATAAAAACGGCGAATATATTGATGCGTTAGCGTGTTTGGGATTTGGTTTTTTAGAATTGGGGACGGTGACTCCTTTGGCGCAATCGGGTAATCCTTTACCGCGTTTATTTCGCATTCTCCAAGCACAAGCATTAATTAATCGTATGGGATTTAATAACCATGGTATTGATTATTTATTAGATAATGTGAAAAAAAGAAAATATCAGGGAATTTTAGGGATTAATTTAGGTAAAAATGCCATTACGCCTTTAGAAAAAGCCACTGATGATTATTTAATTGGTTTGCATAAAGTTTATGCTTATGCTGATTATATTACCATTAATATTTCCTCTCCCAATACCCCCGGTTTGCGTCAATTACAGCAAATTGAACCCTTAGCGCAAATGTTATCTGGTTTAAAACAAGCCCAACATACCCTACATCAACAACAAGGGCGTTATGTGCCTTTAGTGGTGAAAATTGCGCCTGATTTAACGCCAGAGGATTTAAAAGCCATTGCTGAACAATTATTAATTCATCGTTTGGATGGTGTGATTGCCACTAATACCACTTTAGAACGTGAAGCGGTTAAAAATTATCTTTATGGTAATGAAACGGGCGGTTTAAGTGGCGCACCTTTAACGTCTTTATCAACGGCAATTGTGGCGCAATTACACGAGCAATTAGCGGGTCAAATTCCCATTATTGCTGCTGGCGGAATTATGACTCCAGCCGATGCGCAAGCGAAATTAGATGCAGGAGCTAGTTTGGTACAAATTTATACGGGATTAATTTATCACGGGCCAGAATTAGTGAAAAAAACAGTTGCACACTTGAAGTTAAGAAACAACGACTCTATTTCTTTACCAGATTTAAAGGCATGAATCAGCATTTAACCGAAATTCCACATCACCACGTCATTATCGTTATTCCTGCTAAAAATGAAGCGGCCAGCATTCGCCAAGTATTAAATGATATTAAAGCCTGTTTTCATGGTACTATTTTAGTGGTAGATGATGGCAGCACCGATAACACGGCAGAATTGGCTAAAAAAGAAGGTGCATTAGTGATTCAATTAGCCTTTTCATTAGGTGCGTGGGGCGCGATGCAAACGGGTTTGCGTTATGCGGAAAAAAATGGCTATCAAGTTGCCATTACTATGGATGCCGATGGACAGCATGAGGCGAATTCCATTATCGTGCTATTAGAAGCCTTACAGCAGCAATCTTGTGATGTCATGATTGGAGAATGCGTGTCGCGGGGCAGTTGGGCGCGGCATGTGGCGTGGAAATTATTCCGTTTTTTATCAGGTATTGATTTAAGAGATTTAACTTCTGGATTAAGAGCTTATAATAAAAATGCCATTAAGTTATTATCTTCAAAAATAGCCACCTTATTAGAGTATCAAGATATTGGCGTATTAATGTTATTGCATCATGCCAATTTAACGGTTAAAGAAGTGAATATTGTGATGCAGCCGCGCTTAGATGGGCATTCCCGCATTTTTAGTTCTTGGTGGGTGGTGGGAAAATATATGTTGCATACTTTTATCTTGACTTTGGCTTTTACCAACCATATTAAATTTAAGAAATGATCAGTTATCATTTAACTTCATCTATACTGGGTATTTTCCTAGCCATTACTATTTTATGGTTAATTCGGCGCGACCATTTACATTCCCGTCATGCGGTATGGTGGTTAATTGTGGTAATGGCCGTCACGTTTTTGGGTTTCTTTCCCAATTTAATTAATCCTATTGCGCAGATTTTTGGGGTTAGTTATCCACCGTCTTTACTGTTTTTATTCAGTATTAGTTTAATTTTGGTCAAATTATTACTTATCGACATTCATCATTCTAATTTAGAGCGAAAATGTCGCCGCTTAACACAAAAATTAGCGATTTTAGAAACCCAATTAGAACAACTGTCTTCCGCTTCTTCCAAATCAGATCAGCATTTCAATGAACATGAGCAATAATCCATTATTAACTTTTCAAGGACTTCCTCCTTTCGGCGATATTTTGCCTGAACATATTGAGTCTGCAATTGATACTTTATTGCAAGAAAATCGCGCTGCAATCGCTGAAATTCAACGCCATGCGCATTCGCCTTCGTGGGATAATTTTGTGCATCCTTTAAATGAATTAAATGATCGTTTAAATCGCGTATGGTCAGTGGCTGGGCATTTGAACAGTGTCATGAATCATGATCCCATTCGAGAAGCCTATAATGCCTGTTTGCCAAAAATTTCTGATTATGGCAGTGAAATTGGACAGAATAAAACTTTATTTCTCGGTTATCAAACTTTAGCACAAAATGAAGCCTTTAAAACGCTGTCTATTGCACAACAGAAAATTATTAATAATGAACTGCGTGATTTTCGTTTATCAGGCATTGATTTATCGCCTGAGAAACAAGCGCGTTATCGAGAAATTCAACAGCAATTATCGGCATTAAGCACTCGTTTTTCCGAGCATCTTTTGGACGCAACGCATGGTTGGCAAGAAAACATTACCGATGAGCGATTATTGTCTGGTGTGCCGGAATCGGTGCGCGATTTATTGCGTCACCAAGCGCAACAGGCGGGCTTAGAAAGCTATTTAATTACGCTAGATATGCCTTGCTATTTGCCTGTGATGAATTATGCCGATAATCGGGAATTAAGAGCGCGCTTATATCAAGCCTTTGTCACTCGTGCTTCGGATCAGGGCATTCATCCTGAGAAATGGGACAATAGCGCGGTGATGCAAGATATTTTAACGTTACGCCGTGAATTAGCGCAATTATTAGGCTTTAATAATTATGCGGAATATTCGCTGGTGAGCAAAATGGCTGAAACGCCTGATCAGGTGATTGATTTCTTGCTTGAATTAGCAAAAAAAGCCCGTGCGATGGCGTTAAAAGAATGGGAAGAATTAACCGCTTTTGCTCAAGAGCAATATGGCATGACCGAATTAAAAATGTGGGATGTGCCTTATTATTCGGAGAAATTGCGACAACACCATTATGATATTTCTCAAGAAACTCTTCGCCCTTATTTTCCATTACCGACCGTATTAGCGGGTTTATTTGCGATTATTGAGCGTTTATATGGTGTTAAAATAGAGCCATTAGAAAATATTCCCGTGTGGCATTCTGATGTGAAATTTTATCAGATAATTGACAGCAATAAGACGGTGCGGGGACAATTTTATTTAGATTTATATGCGCGGCGGGCTAAACGTGGTGGCGCATGGATGGGGAATTGTTTAAGCCGCAAAAAATTAGCCGATGATCAAGTGCAAATTCCTGTCGCTTATATGGTGTGTAATTTTACGCCTTCTGTGGGCGACAAACCTGTTTTATTAACGCATCAAGAAGTGTCCACTTTATTTCATGAATTCGGTCATGGATTGCATCATTTATTAACGCAAGTGGATTATAGTTTGGTTTCTGGAATTAATGGTGTGGCTTGGGATGCGGTGGAATTGCCCAGTCAATTTATGGAGAATTGGTGTTGGGAACGGGAGGCATTGGATTTATTTGCACGGCATTATGAGACGGGAGAAGTATTGCCTGATGAGTTGTTTCAAAAAATGAAAGCCGCTAAGAATTTTCAAGCGGGTTTATTTTTATTGCGACAATTAGAATTTGCGCTGTTTGATATGCGGCTACATAAAGAATATCAACCTGAATTAGATATTCAAGCCTTATTAGATGAAGTGCGGCAGCAAATTGCGGTATTAATTCCGCCTACATTTAATCGTTTTCAACACAGTTTCGCGCATATTTTCTCAGGGGGCTATGCCGCGGGTTATTACAGCTATAAATGGGCAGAAGTGTTATCAGCAGATGCGTTTTCTTTATTTGCTGAACAAGGTATTTTTAACCGTGAATTAGGGCAGCGTTTCTTACATTGCATTTTAGAACGAGGCGGCGCGGAAGACCCCATGTCATTATTTATCGAATTTCGTGGCCGTGAACCCCGTATTGACGCATTGTTGAAACAAACAGGTATCGTTCAATAGCGAATCATTCTTAAACAGGAGAATATCACCATGTTGCAACGTCGTTTGTCCGCAGATCGAGGTTATTTTAATTACGATTGGTTGGAAACTTACCATAGTTTTTCTTTTTCCAATTATTACGATCCTAATTATGTGCAGTTTGGTACATTACGGGTTATTAATGAAGATAAAGTCAGTCCCAATAAAGGATTTAGCACGCATGGCCATAATGACATGGAAATTGTCACTTATGTGTTGCAAGGGCAATTAGCGCATCGAGACAGCATGGGCAATGAAAAAGTGATTCACGCGGGCGAAGTGCAGCGCATGACGGCCGGCACGGGAATTACGCACAGCGAATATAACGCTTCTGATCGAGAAACAGTGCATTTATTGCAAATTTGGATTAAACCCAATCAATTGCATTTAACGCCCAGTTATGAACAAAAAAGTTTTGCGCATTTGCGCCAAAAAACAGGACAATTACATCTGATCGCTTCAATCGATAAGCGCGAAGAATCCGTATTAATTCATCAAGATGTTTCGATTTCTTTAGCTTATTTAAAAGCCGCACAAAAAATGACAATTCCGTTATCCAATGACAGACGTTATTATCTGCATTTAATCACGGGAAAATTAGCAGTAAATGGATCACATTTATCCACTGGCGATGCGTTTATGATCGAAACAGAAACGCAGTTAGAATTAACTGCTTCAGCCCCTTGTGAGATCATGTTATTTGATTTGGCTTAAAAAATAACCTGCCTTATTGAGACAGGTTATTTTTCTTACCAGCATTTGCTGTCACAATAAGTACGGTTGGCTTCTTCTAAAGAACCTAAATTTTTAAAAAACCATTGTCGCTTATATTCAGCCAAATAAAAACCGTTTTTATAAACCACCAATCCTGCTGTTCCGTTAAAATACAGACGATAATAAATTGTTTCATTATCCGTACCACTGCTTAATGTGGTGCTGTCTGGTTTAACGTTATAATCTTTTTCAATGCGATTAAACAAATTATTCGCTTTAGTTAAAGCAATTGGTGTGGTTTCGGGTATGGTTTCTTTACCTTTAGCGAATAATTGCACCCAATAATGGCGATAAGGACTATTAGGGTCTGCGAAATAACCAAAACCAATTTCGGTATAATTTTCACCCAAAATATTGGCACGATGCCCCGTGCTGTTCATCCATTGTTCAATCGTCGCCGCTGGTGTGGCATTACCCGCCGCAATATTTTCTCCCACATAATAAAACGCATAACCCGCCGCCGTGAGGCGACTACTGGGCGTTGAACCGTCTTTGCCGGTGTGGCTGAAATAACGGTTTTTTGCCATGTCTTCCGCGTGTTTTTGCGCCACTTCTCCTAAACGAGTGTTAAGCGTCAAGGCGGGCAATTTTTGCTTGCTGCGTTCGGCATTGGTTAAACGCAACAATTCCGCATCATATTGGCTGGCATTAGCCTGAATGCTGATAAATATCAATAAAAAAGCAATAAAATAGCGCATTTCCTTCTCCTTAAAAATGCAAAATCAATTCACTGATTTAAGCATAGTTTATGATAAAAATACCGTCAATACACCCGTGTAACCGTATAAACGATGGTGCGAAATCTCTCCATTAGCAAAAAAACCCACTAAAGGAAAATGCCCTAATTGCTGTTGAATTAAACGCAATTCTACCGAATCCTTACCAAATAAATTCTCACCCCGACCTAAGCAAGAATAATAAACGCCACCGCGTGGAATTCTGCCATTTAATTGCGCTTTTAAATGCCTTAGCATTTTCTCTAAATCTTCACGTGCCGTTTGCGCATCTCGGCGGGCAAACATCATTGACATTCCCGGCTCAACATAATCCCCAATCGCTAATAATTTATTTTCGGTATCAATACCGACTAAATTACGCACCAAATAATCACCCGTATCAGAACCTTGAATGGGTAATGCCGCAAAAATATAACCGGCCACGCGATTTAAATCTCGTGCTAAAATATCACCAATATCTTCTTTAAAAACATCTAAGGCAGGACGGTGATCTAATTTAATAATAATATTCTGATCGGATTCAGTAATTTCATGGCGTGTACCAATAGTAGAACAGCCTTGTGTCAAACGAGTGGCCACCGCAATTTCATTGGAAAATAGCACACCCGATAAGCCGCCACCGACCAATTCATTCGCCACCTGCACATAATAATTGCGAGAACTGGTTAAACCGCCGACTAAAAACGCATCCCCTATTTGTTCGCTTAATTGCACAATTAATTTAGGCAAATGCCGATTATTGGGATCGCCGTGAACAATCGCAAATAAAGCCTGACGCGATTGATACCACGCTTGATGCTTGTTAATAAAACCAGAAAAATCATCCGTAATGGTACTAAAAACTTGAAAAGAATCTTCTGGAAATTCCGCTAATAAAATCACTATCGCAGGCTTATCAAAATATTCAATTCCCGTTGCGCAAACGCCCATTGCTACACTGCCGACCCAATGTTGTAGCCCTGTTTCTTGCTTTAAATAAACCAGAATTTCGCCCATTTCGCCCGCAAATTGATCGGTGGCATAAATAAAACCTAAATTGGCTTGGCCAACACTGCCAATTTGCTGCAAACATTGGTACGCGGCCACTTGCCAATTGTCGGCACTGGCATGACCCATTTTAAATTGACTCATAAACACCCCATATTGCTGATGTGACTGTGGTATGGTCTATTTCTAACTTTTTGCAAAAATAGCCATTTGATGATTAAATTGGATTAAACCCCTGTGATCGTATAATAAACAACGGTACGCGATAACAATCACTTTGGCGCGTTTTTTGACTTATGCTATTGAGTATTAACAATTTGACTTAATTCTTCCATATTCATGTGTAAAAATGTGATCAATCTGATTTAAAATATTGTGTAAAATTGGCTCTATTTAGCGATAATGCGACAAATAAGGATAACAATATGGTTTCAACCATCCCCCTTGTGCTTGCTGTAGATGACAGTGCGGCTAATTTAACATTTTTGCATCTGGTGTTGCAAAAACAAGGTTATGCGGTGTTATTAGCCAGTGATGGGCAGACGGCATTAGAATTGGCTTTAAAAACGCCCCCTGACTTGATTTTATTGGATGTCACCATGCCGTATTGGGATGGTTATGAAACGTGCTTGCAGTTAAAACAACAAGCGGTTTTAAAAAATATTCCTATTTTATTTTTATCCGCGCATGGTGATGCTTCCAGTCGCTTAAAAGCCTTTGCCGTAGGCGCAGTGGATTATGTCAGTAAACCTTTTCAAGAAGAAGAATTATTAGCGCGGGTACGCACCCATATTGAATTATATCGTTTGCGTGAGAAATTGGAACAAGAAATTGCGCAACGCGATGAGAAATTATTGGAATATGCCACCGAATTGGAGCGTAAAGTAGAACAACGAACTGCTGAATTAAGTAAAGCTAAAGAAGAAGCCGAAGCCGCTAACCATTCTAAAAGCCAATTTTTAGCCAATATGAGCCATGAATTGCGTACGCCTATGAATGCGATTATTGGTTATAGTGAAATTTTAATGGAAGATGCCAATGATTTGGCATTAGATGATTTTGTTGAAGATTTAAAAAAGATTCATAGTTCTGCCACGCATTTATTGGGATTGATCAATGACGTGTTGGATTTATCAAAGATTGAATCAGGACGAATGGAATTATTTTTAGAAGATTTCAGTTTGCCACAATTAATTGATGATATTGTGGGGACGGTTCGGCCTTTAATGGAAAAAAATGGCAACCGCTTTGAAGTGTGTTTAGAACAGATGAGCGAAATCATGCACGCCGATTTAACAAAAACTCGGCAAATTTTATTTAATCTATTGAGCAATGCGGCAAAATTTACCGAACGAGGCATTATTAAATTAACCGCAAAACGGACGCTAGAAAATGGAGAAGATTGGGTTATCTTTTCCGTGGCGGATAATGGAATTGGTATGACATTGGAGCAGCAAAATAAGTTATTCCGTCCTTTCATGCAAGCCGATGCTTCTACCACAAGACGCTATGGCGGGACAGGGTTAGGTTTAACCATTAGTCGCCAATTTGCGGAAATGATGGGCGGTTCTATTACTACAGCCAGCGAGTTTGGTCAAGGCAGTTGTTTCACGGTGCAATTGCCCACGCAAGTTTCTTTAGTGCAAGCCTATAGTGAATCATTAAAACAAACCGAATCTTTATTAGAAGGAGATGGTATTGTTTTGGTCATTGATGATGATTTAATCGTGAGAGAATTATTAAAGAATTATTTGGGTAAATTGGGTTATTCCGTAGCGGTTGCCGCAGATGGCAGTGAGGGATTAAATTTAGCCCGAAAATTGCGCCCAGATGCAATTTTATTAGATGTAAAAATGCCGGGGATGGATGGTTGGAATGTGCTGTCACAATTAAAAGCAGATACTTTATTGGCTGATATTCCGGTCATTATGACTTCGATAGAAGACAATCGCAATATGGGTTATGCGTTGGGGGCAACGGATTATTTAATTAAGCCTGTAAGTCGGCAGCAATTGGCTAATATTTTAGACAAGTATCATATTCATCAAGATGAAACGCCATTAGTGATGGTTATTGAAGATGATCCAGTCACGCAAGAACGCCTAAGTGCAGGATTAAAACAACAAGGTTGGCGCGTTTTTAAAGCGGAAAATGGTCAAGTGGCTTTAGAGCATTTAAATGAACGCAAACCTGTATTAATTTTATTAGATTTATTGATGCCGGTGATGGATGGGTTTGAATTTTTACAACATTTGCGTCAACATCCGCAATGGCAAGATATTCCTGTGATTGTTTTGACTTCGACCAAATTGAGTGCAAAAGATCATGAAGAATTGAATGGTTATGTGGAATCGATTGTGAAAAAAGAAAATTATTGTAGCCACGATTTACTGGATCGCATTCGGGTTTTAGTCAGTGAAGCTGCGCAACGCCATATTACTGCTAATGATTGATAAAATGGGGATTAACTGATGTTATTAAAAACTGCACTGTCTTTTCGTTATTTGCTACTGTTTCCGCTGATTATTCTGCCGTTGTCGGCTTGTGGGGGGGGCAGTGGAGAAGGCGCAGCCGCGCCCACACAGCCTACCGTGATTGAGGTGACGCATGAGGTGCAGTTGGCAGAAACAAAGCGATTGGGGGTCAATTTAGGGTCTTATTCGCGTTTTGCGGATGCAGGAGTGCTAAAAAATGTGATTACCAATCCCGGTTTTGAAGCGGGAGAAATCGCCATGATTTTCTTAACGGATAGCGGATCGCAACTGGATCGCATTAGCGCAGATAATTGGGAGACGAAATGGAATCGAGATGATTTGAATATTGGACAGCCTATTGATTTTTGGAATGGAGCGGATTATGAAGTGTTATCAGGCAATTCTAAAGGACGCTCAGGCACTGTGCGCGATTTTAGTCATATGGACAATCGTTATTTATTTTTTTTAGCGGATAAAGGCTCATTTATTAACACGGGTGATGCGGTTTTAGTTAAGAAATCTTTAGCAGGTTATGAAGGCGATACACAAGCGTTTCATTATGCCGATACAGGAACAATTCGGCCGGGCAGTCCGGGACAGCAATCTTTAGTGTTATTACCGACAAAAAATAATTGGCAGGCTTCTTTTAATTATTACATGGATTCTTTTTGGCGTGATTCGGATCGCAGCGCGGGTAAATTAATGCCGATGGCGGGACGTTGGAAAGTCACGATTTGGGCAAAAGCAGAAGATGAAAATAACACACTTAATATTCGTTTACGCCGTCAAGGAGAAAGCACATTTTTTAATGAAACAATTGACTTAAATCAAGATTGGCAATTAATTGAACGAGAATTTACTATTGCGCCTGATGCGGATCGTTATCTTGATGAAAAACAGCAAGCCAATATTCTCGATTTTCATTTAAAAATTGCCTCTGATGGCGGTAAGGTGTGGGTAGATGATTTAAAATTGGAGCGTTTAGATCAGAAAAATCCAACAGTTTTTAGTGATATTTTTGTTGAACAATTACAGCAATTACAACTTGGAGTATTGCGCAATTGGGGCAGTCAATTAGGGTCTAGTTTAGACAATCAATTAGCCGAACCTTGGGCAAGAAAAACCACCGCTTATCAACCCCGTCACCGCATTGCGCGAGCCTTTCATTATTCCCTGCCCGAATTTCTACAATTAGCGGCTTATTTACAAGTAGAACCGTGGTATGTGATTCCGCCGACTTTTTCTGCTGTAGAATTGCAGCAATTAATGGCTTATTTAGCCGCGCCTGCGGGTTCACATCCTTATGCAGATAAGCGGGCGAAACAAGGACAAATTGCGCCGTGGACATCGGTTTTTAAAACCATTCATTTGGAATATGGCAATGAAATGTGGGGCAGTAATGAGGGTAAAGACCCTTTTATTGGCGCGAGTTTACGCGGTGGACAGCGTTTAGGTGAAGTGGCGCATGATCGTTTTAATAAATTAAAGGCAAGCCCTTATTTTCAAGCCAATAAATTTAATTTAATTATCGGTGGACAATCGCAATTCACTGGCCGACAAAGCGAAATTGAAAGCAACAGTCAAGCACATAATAGTATTGCCATTGCGCCTTATTTTGGCATTTTAAATCAATATGCGACAGATGAAGAGCGTTATTATCCTTTATTTGCGCGGGCAATGGCGGATATTCAAGCGGGTGGCCGCGTTTATGACAGTCAAATTAAAATGAATCAAGTCAATCCAGCGACTTCTTTAGCGATTTATGAAATTAATTTTCACACCATTTCAGGCGATGCGCCTTTAGACATTCGCAATGATTTTGTGACAGGATTAAATGGTGGTTTAGCTTTGCCTTTGTACATGTTGAATTATCAAAAATATCTCGGCATTACCACCCAAACAGCGTTTCAAACGCTACAATATTCTTTTAAGATGTCGAATGGTGATTATGTGCATTTATGGGGTTTATTACGCGATTTAGAAGCCACTGGACGCAAACGGCCAACAGGTCTTGGTTTGGCTCTTGCTAATCGCGCTATTGGTGGCCAATTATTGGTGACAAAACACAGCGAACATCAACCCACATGGAAACAAGCCGCTTTTAATGACATAAAAACAGAGATTGATTTGCCTTTAATTCATTCTTTTGCGTTTCGTGACGGAGATTCTTATCGCTTAATGCTGTTTAATTTGCATTTATACCAAGCCCAAACGATAGAATTGCATTTGCCCACGGCGGTAAAAAACCAAGCCACTTTACATACCCTCAGCGCGCCTAGCATTCATGACGACAATGAAAGTGTAGAATCGGTGCAATTAAGTACGCAAGCCTTAAATCAATTCGCGTCCCATTATCAAATGACATTAGCTCCTCATTCGGCTTATGTTTTAGAATGGCAGGCGCAGCCTTAATCTTTTTATTTTTGGATTTTTTAAATGGCTCAATCTCTTCGCATCGCACAAATTTCTGATACGCATATTGGCGCAAGCCATGAACCATATAATGGAGTCGATATGCGTGGACAATTCCAACGGGTTATTGCTGAATTAGCGCGTCGTCCTTTGGATTTGCTCATTATTTCTGGAGATTTGGCTTTAATGGATGGCGAAATAGAGGCTTATGATTGGATTAAGCAACAATTAGCCGATTTTCCCGTGCCTTATTTAATCATGTTAGGGAATCATGATCGTTTAGAAACGGCAATGTCTGTTTTTAATTTGCCAAAAGAAGATGTGCATCATGGGGAGTTTTATTTTTATCGGCAATTTAATGAATGTCATTGTTTATTTTTAGATACTTCCTCTTATTATTTATCTTTAAATCAGCAGCAATGGTTACAGCAAATGGTGCAGCAAATAAAGGGAGATATTTTATTATTTATGCACCATCCGCCGACCTTATGTGCTTGTCAATTTATGGATCAGCATCATGCGTTAAGAAATTATCAAGAAGTGTGGCAATTTTTCTTGACATTGCCGTCAATTAAGCATATTTTTTGTGGACATTATCATACGGGATGTGATATAACAGTGTCAGACAAATGGATACACTTAACGCCGTCCACGATGTTACAAATTGACCGTGTTTCATCAGAATTGGTATTGGATAAGAAAATTTTTGGCTGGCGCATGATTGAATGGACGCAAAATCAACCGTTAAAAACCACGGTAGAATATTTACAAAATTAACGCCACAATAATAAGTGAGGAGTGATGCAAAATTCCCCTGTTTTTTTGGTGGGGGCAGAGCGTTCGGGTACGACTTTATTGCGTTTAATGTTAGATTCACATCCGCTCATTCATTTTCAATTTGAATTTGAATATATTGTGGATCAATTAGATGCCCAAGGACGTTGGCCAACCATTACAGATTATCATGATTATTTAGCCACGCATCGCATCTTTTTATTGCATCCTTTTGTGATTGATAAAAATTTGCCTTATGATGAATTAATTCGCAGCTTTTTACGGCAAAAACAACAAGAAAAAAATAAGCCTATTGTGGGTGCCACCGTACATTATTGTTTTGAACATTTGCCGCAATTTTGGCCAGAGGCGCGTTTTATTTACATTGTGCGCGACGGGCGCGATGTGGCACGACCGAATTTAAAAACAGGTTGGCATGGTTTACCTTATTTTGGCGCAAAAAGATGGTTAGCCGCACAACAATCATGGCTGCAATTAACCCAGCAAATTACCGCTGAACAACACATCACAATTTATTATGAAAAGCTCATTCATGATACCGATGCCGTGTTAAAGCAACTTTTTGATTTTCTTCAGATTCCTTTTGATACGGCGATGTATGATTACACCAGCCATACGCATTATAAGCCGCCTGATGTGCAAATGTTAGAGCAATGGCGAACCAAAATGAGTGCCTATCAAATTCGTTTAGTTGAGGGGCAAATTGGCAAGTTATTGCAACAACATGGTTATGCGTTAAGTGGCCTCCCCCCGCGCCAACCATGGTGGATAGAAGCGACAGGATTGCGGTTTTGGAATAATTTATCGCGGGCATTTTTTAGAATGCGACGCTATCCTTTTTCTTTATATTTGCAAGATATAATTTCTCGACGTTTGGGTTTAAAAGCGTGGCAAAAAAAGGTGAAATTAAAAATTAATCATATCGAAAATGAACTTTTACGTCCCTAAAAAAAGACACGAATAGATGCTTGATTAGCAAATCAATAGGCCTTGATTAATTTGTGCCTTAATTTCCAAGCGATCCAGTTCTATTTGTGCCGCAATGCCTTCTTGTTTTAATGCCATGACTTGGCTGGTGAAATGTCTCACCCAATGCGGTGTTTCTGAGTCGAATAAATAAGCCACAAAGAAATTTTCTAACTGCGCCGTGTCGACATGTTGTCCGTACCATTTTTGGTAGGCTAAACGAAAAACTTCAAATTCGGAAATGTGCAGCGTCCGTGCAGTCGTTAGCACAGCGCGTACATCAAGCGGAAAAGTATCTGCTAACATGGCCATGAGGAATCTCCTGAAATCGATCTCACTGGTAAGAATGGTGCATTGCTGCAAAATGTTGCAATGCAAAATTATCACCAATTGGCCAGTTTTTGAAAAGCCTTTTTTTTCAATCTGTTGAAAAAATAAATCGCTACATCAATTTTCCCATGACCACCAAAATGGTGCAGATTGGCGCAAAAATGATGCGTTGCACCATAAAGATGACACACTAAAGTTAGATTATTCTTTGTTTATCAGCGAATTATCGCAGTGGCGACAACATTGCGTCTATATTGAGTGCATCGCACAAATCAATAAATTCCCCGCGTAAAATTGAGAGGGAATGCTGCACAGGCACGTGTACGGTCAATGTCAGCGTGAGTAAAGGCAGTTGTGATGAAGGGCTAAGGTGTTGTTGCGTGTGCAAATCGGCAATATTGAGTCCCTGTTCGTGAAAGAATCGCACCAAAATAGTCAACCATTCTCCGTCTAAGGGTGCAGTGACTTCGACAATGTAGGGCAGATAAGGTTCTATAGAGGCAGGATTTTGTGTGACACGCTGACTAAAGCAGCGCACACCTAGCTGTTTTTCTATTCGCGGCAGGGCATGTTCTAATTTGACAATGGCATCCCAAGCCCCCATCACTTGCACGGAAAATAAAGCCTGATCGTGGGAACGCAGCAGACGTGAGTCACCGATTTGACCCCCATGCTCTTGAATGAGTTGACAGCAATACATCAACCAATCCGCACGCCATTGACCCATTACACATAGAATCACAGATTGCATACGTCTATTTTTCAAAAAGATGATGTAAGTAAGCGGTGATGCCCCGACAATTGCCGCTGGCACAATAAAACAGGAGAGAAGGGAAACAAGGCAAGGGAATGGCTCCCTGAGACGGACTCGAACCGCCGACCCAGTGGTTAACAGCCACTTGCTCTACCGACTGAGCTATCAGGGAATTTTAAGGCATCGTATTGTAGTTTTTCTGTGTGGAGTTGGCTCCCTGAGACGGACTCGAACCGCCGACCCAGTGGTTAACAGCCACTTGCTCTACCGACTGAGCTATCAGGGAACAGCACATCAGAAAAACGCTATTATGAATTATTGCAGCATGAAGATCAAGTTTTTTGTTAAAATTTTTTCTATGTGGGATGCGCGTCGAGTTCATTTTTTTGTCAAACCGTTGCGCTTACAAGGAGTTATGCCTAAGATTAAAACCACAACAAAAACCCCTGCTGATAGGCCAACAGGGGTTATTTGTCTGCCCAATCGAATGTTAATTTGCGACTGATTCAGTTTCTGTTGTGGCTTCGGCTTCTACGGTGGCTTCAGCGGCTTCTGTTGTTGTCTCAACTTGTTCTACGGTGGTTTCTGTGGGTTGTGCTTCAGGCTCACCTACGGTCATCAGATGACGATTTTTATCAATCAGTTTGGGGCCAATTCCAGAAACTCGCTCCAGATCATCAACGGATTCAAAAGGTCCTTCAACTGTGCGAGATTGCACAATGGCTTCGGCTTTTTTCTCACCGATCCCCTCTAATGTTTCCGCCAATGTTTCCACATCGGCAGTATTAATGTTAATGGGTTCTTCAGCGAAAGCATTCCACTGAATTCCCCAAAACCCCAACACCAGAAACAACATCCATCCACGTCTCAACATCATCATCCCCTTAGTGATTACAATTGGTGGTAAAATGTGCATTTAAGTGAATAATAATACGTCAGCACCTTCAGTTTGCAGATCACAAACTGGAATTATTGTACAATAAAATAAACGGTTAAACAAATTCATTTCAAAGCAAAAGGGGTTGCAGGCTTAGAGGAAGGTCAACGTTCAGGGAGACCGCCCATTTATACAAAAGAAGGAATTAATCAGCCCATGAACATAAATGGGCGCAAGCTAAAGCTCTCCGTAAACAACAGCATTATTCTATTGACGAACTCTTTTTACTTAATTCTATTTAATCTTTTTATAGTGCGGATGCTATATTTTGATAGTAGATGGACTTTTGATGAGGATAGAGAAAGAGGATAGCGGCGCAACTTTTAATATTTAAGTTGCGCCGCTAATCGTTTCTAAAGGATGCCAGAGATTATTGCTGCAATTCCTTTACATTACCCAAGTCAAACAGTTTCGTTTTCGAGGAAAAGTTCATGTCCACTTGGTACAGCAATGGAGTAGCCGGTACCACTTGGTTGCCGAATTTGATCGCTTGAGGAATTGAAACAACAGGAATAAGAAGTTTACTCTCATCAGATGAATAAGTTGATAACGGACAAGCAGGATTTAACACAAAATCAGCAGTAATATCTTCAATTTTGTTTTTGTAGATATAAAAACTATATTCTGTCTTAGGTTTTAATGCCAACTGCGTTTTGACGTACAAAACATTGCTTGTAATCTCATTTGTCATGGGATTGATAGCCGCTACTCTGATAACAGGGAATGTAATTCGCTTAGTCTTCAGATCATAGTATGGATTGTACGCAGCACATTCTGGACGCTGTGCCAATACTGAATCACTATTGCTTTCTTCTGTCTTGAAGTGAATCGCAACAGTTTTTGCTGTATCCATCGTAACTTGGCAGGTGGTTTTATCTGCACTGGGCGTGCAACCTGTCCAGCTATCCACCACATAGCCTTGTGCGGGGGTTGCAGTAAGTACAACAGACACGTTGACGGGGTAGCTTCCACTACAGATTGTACCACATAAGATACCTGTCGCCGTAACCTCACCACTCACAGGAGGAGTCACGGTTAAAGTTACTTTAGGAATTTCGGTAACTGTCACTGTTTTACTGACTTTCTCGCTGATTAGTCCTTTGTCGTCTTTTACGGTTAAGCTGAACGTGTATGTTCCCGTTTGGGAAAGTGTCAACTTGGGTGCTTTTTCCGCAGTAATTGAAAGCTCAGGTTGACTTGTCCACTCATAAGTCAGTGCTTTGCCTTCGGGACCAGTGGAAATTGACGCATCCAAAGTGATTACCAATGGGGTAACGCCTTGTTCAGGAGTGACCGTAAATTTTGCCGTAGGGGGTTGATTATCAGCAACACTCCCACCGCCAAAACTGCCCGTTTCTCCAAAATTAAGCTCAAGGAAAAATACTTTTTGCGTTGTACTTGCCTCAGCCCCTTTGTCATCTGTCACCGTCAAAATTACAGTGTATTCACCTCCTTTTGTAAATGTAAAACTTGGTGTTGTTTCTGTAGATACTTGCCCGTCTGAAATTTTCCACTCTTGCTTAACGATATAACCATCTTTATCGTTAGAAGTATTTTGAGCTGTGATAGTTAAAGGGGCGTATCCTGACACTACACTGTCTAAGTTGAAAGCCGCTACTGGAGGTTGATTAATTGGCTGTGGAATTGCTTCCACTTTAATTCCAAAGCTTACCGCAGTTGGAATATTGGTCAAATCTACTTTTACTACCTCAGACTCCGAAGTTGTATAAATAGCAGACTCTTTAATTTCTGTAAAAACAGTATAATTCCCTATTGCAGATAAATTAGTGAATTCATAATACCCATCCACACTAGTTACAGTAGATATTTCTGAACCATCTGGACGTTTCAGCAGAACAGTCCAATTGGACAAGTATGATTCACCGCTTTCTTGTAAACCACTTTCATCAGTATCATTCCATATGAAACCTCGAATGGTAGTGAACATTTGTGCTTCAGGAACTAGTTTAATAGTTGGATTAAATTGGCAACCACCAGCAGTTACTTCACACATGTTAGTCATATCGTTAGGTGTATCTGGGTAGCTTACAAATAACATACGATTGCCGATTTTAATACAATTGTCCGAAGCATTCTTGAAGCCCATTGCTAAGGAAAATTCAAAAGCAATTACCTCAGCAGATTCACCTTTAGACGGGGTGGAAGAGCTTCCCTGTTTGTAAATACTTCCATCCTTATTTTTTAAAAGCCATGAAAATGGCTTTTCTTGGCTAAGACCAGTAATGCAAACAAGATTATTACCTTGAATAGCAATTTTAGGACTAAAGTAAGCGGTTAATGTGTTACCATTGCCAGTTGTAATGGGCAGACAAGGTGTATCCATCATAGAACCACAAACTGAAGCATCTGACCATTGAGAGAAGGTGTAACCTTGTTTTGGTATAGCAGTTAGGATACGCATAGTATTTGCTGTAAAACCAGAAACACTACATTGCTCACCAACAACGTTGTCATCACCATTTCCACAATAAACAGTGGTAGAACCAATATACCCACTAATAATTCCATCAGTTGGAGGTATAATTTCCAAATAAGTTAGCGTTTCTTGAGGGCTTATAGCTGTAATATACCAATTTTTTCAGAGTCGTATAATAATACTTTTCAAATAGGAGAGAATAATGAACAAAAGATATGAAGATTTAGAAGAATTAATGTCAACAGGTGAAGCGAGAGAAGTGAAGCGAGCGATGGCAGTAAGAATGTCTTTGCTTGGTTTTGTGCGTGCGGAAGCGGCTTTAGCGTGTTGTGTCAGTGTGCAATTTGTGGATAAATGGAAAGCCATTTATTTAGCGTCAGGGGTTGAAGGATTAAAGTTAGCGTATAAAGGCTCACCAGGGTATTTAAAGCCGCGTGAACGAGAAGATGTGATTAATTGGATACAAGAAAAGAAGACAATAACAATAGAGGAACTAAAGAGATACTTAAAAGAGGAGTATGATGTTTTCTATTCTTCAAATACTTCTTATACTAAATTATTAGAAGAAGCGAATTTAAGTTATAAGAAGACACACAAAGAGAATTCGGCAAAAGATGAGGTAAAAGTGGAAGCTAAAAAAAAAGAGATTAAGGATTTAATAGATAAGGAGCGTGAACAGATAGAAAGTGGAGAGGTAATGTACTGGATGCAAGACGAAAGCCATCAGTTGTGGGGAGATATTTGTGGTTATGTTTGGTCGAAAAAAGGAGAAAGAACGTCAATAAAGATGAGTAATTATCGCACTTCTCAAACGTGGTATGGAGCGGTGAATATTTATACGGGAGAATTTATTTTAGATAGGGCAAAGAAAGCTGATACAAAATATACGATAGACTTTATTAACTGGCTCATTTACAGATATAAAGAAGCCCGTCATGTGATTATTTGGGATGGTGCAAGTTATCATCGTTCTGAAGGTTTAAGAACTTATTTAGAGAAATTAAATGGGGGACTTCCAGAATCAGAATGGAAAGTTCGTTTATTAAGATTTGCACCTAATGCCCCAGAGCAAAATCCAGTCGAGGATATTTGGCTTCAAGGTAAGAATTGGGTCAGAAAGAATTTTCATCGCCTATCAAGCTTTAAAGAAGTCACTAGTATGTTTGAGACCTTTTTGTCAGGTAAAGTGTTTAAGTTTAATAAAATTAAACAGTATCTTATACCTAATATCTAGGTAGATATTAAAACTTAATTTGTTTTTATATCTCACATAATTTTGGTATAGCATCAGACCAACCACTACCGTTTCCTACAGCAACCTTAAACATATACTGACCAGAAGGTAATATCCATGGAACATTCCATTTTATGGATGTATCGGTAGACGATCCATGTAATAGGCAAGCATTCCCTAATATTGGATGAAAAGCACCATTAGGACATGCAATATCGGATACTAGTGAATTAGTACTGTCGTCATATAAGTAAACAACATACTCCTCTTGATTTGTACTATTCCAAGAAATTTCGATCTCACTTCCAGGTACAAAATTATAAGAACTCAGTTGAACATCACTAATGGTTGGAAGAGGCAAAACATTGCCTCCAACTGTTACATCAGGATCAACTGTTGGCTCTCCATTAAGTTTGAACGTTGCACTTAAAGATAAAGCTTTACCACCAGATAAAATTGGGTTGCATGAATCTACTTTGGTATACCAAAATTATGTGAGATATAAAAACAAATTAAGTTCTAATATCTAGCTAGATATTAGGTATAAGATACTGTTTAATTTTATTAAACTTAAACAATTTACCTGACAAAAAGGTCTCAAACATACTAGTGACTTCTTTAAAGCTTGATAGACGATGAAAATTCTTTCTGACCCAATTCTTACCTTGAAGCCAAATATCCTCGACTGGATTTTGCTCTGGGGCATTGGGCGCAAATCTTAATAAACGAACTTTCCATTCTGATTCTGGAAGTCCCCCATTTAATTTCTCTAAATAAGTTCTTAAACCTTCAGAACGATGATAACTTGCACCATCCCAAATAATCACATGACGGGCTTCTTTATATCTGTAAATGAGCCAGTTAATAAAGTCTATCGTATATTTTGTATCAGCTTTCTTTGCCCTATCTAAAATAAATTCTCCCGTATAAATATTCACCGCTCCATACCACGTTTGAGAAGTGCGATAATTACTCATCTTTATTGACGTTCTTTCTCCTTTTTTCGACCAAACATAACCACAAATATCTCCCCACAACTGATGGCTTTCGTCTTGCATCCAGTACATTACCTCTCCACTTTCTATCTGTTCACGCTCCTTATCTATTAAATCCTTAATCTCTTTTTTTTAGCTTCTACTTTTACCTCATCTTTTGCCGAATTCTCTTTGTGTGTCTTCTTATAACTTAAATTCGCTTCTTCTAATAATTTAGTATAAGAAGTATTTGAAGAATAGAAAACATCATACTCCTCTTTTAAGTATCTCTTTAGTTCCTCTATTGTTATTGTCTTCTTTTCTTGTATCCAATTAATCACATCTTCTCGTTCACGCGGCTTTAAATACCCTGGTGAGCCTTTATACGCTAACTTTAATCCTTCAACCCCTGACGCTAAATAAATGGCTTTCCATTTATCCACAAATTGCACACTGACACAACACGCTAAAGCCGCTTCCGCACGCACAAAACCAAGCAAAGACATTCTTACTGCCATCGCTCGCTTCACTTCTCTCGCCTCACCTGTTGACATTAACTCTTCTAAATCTTCATATCTTTTGTTCATTATTCTCTCCTATTTGAAAAGTATTATTATACGACTCTGAAAAAATTGGTATATTAGGACAAATGGAAGAATCAGACCATTCTACAAAAGAATATTCTGCTTTAGAAATTGCTTTTATCAAACCAAATAGAGGGATAGTGTTAGTTGAAAAATTGATTGTGCAATTTTGACCAAGTACATTATCTCCATGCCCACAATGAACCACACTTGAACCAACTACTCCACTGACAATACCTTTATCCGAAGGTATGATTTGCAATGATGGGTTGAGTACAGGTGGAACTTGCTCAAAAGTTGGCGTAATAACAGTATTTTTACCAACCGCTAAATCACAAGGCATTTTAGAACAACTATCACCCCAACCAGTATGCTTAAAATCTGCACTTGCCGGTGTTGCAGTCAAATTAATTTGATTGCTGTTGTCTGCTAATGTTGCGCTACATGAAGTATAACCATTACCACATTTAATAGTGGTTTCATTTACTACACCTTCAATAATCCCATTTTCAGGAGTCGGATCAATTTCAAAGCTGGTATACCAAAATTATGTGAGATATAAAAACAAATTAAGTTCTAATATCTAGCTAGATATTAGGTATAAGATACTGTTTAATTTTATTAAACTTAAACACTTTACCTGACAAAAAGGTCTCAAACATACTAGTGACTTCTTTAAAGCTTGATAGACGATGAAAATTCTTTCTGACCCAATTCTTACCTTGAAGCCAAATATCCTCGACTGGATTTTGCTCTGGGGCATTGGGCGCAAATCTTAATAAACGAACTTTCCATTCTGATTCTGGAAGTCCCCCATTTAATTTCTCTAAATAAGTTCTTAAACCTTCAGAACGATGATAACTTGCACCATCCCAAATAATCACATGACGGGCTTCTTTATATCTGTAAATGAGCCAGTTAATAAAGTCTATCGTATATTTTGTATCAGCTTTCTTTGCCCTATCTAAAATAAATTCTCCCGTATAAATATTCACCGCTCCATACCACGTTTGAGAAGTGCGATAATTACTCATCTTTATTGACGTTCTTTCTCCTTTTTTCGACCAAACATAACCACAAATATCTCCCCACAACTGATGGCTTTCGTCTTGCATCCAGTACATTACCTCTCCACTTTCTATCTGTTCACGCTCCTTATCTATTAAATCCTTAATCTCTTTTTTTTTAGCTTCTACTTTTACCTCATCTTTTGCCGAATTCTCTTTGTGTGTCTTCTTATAACTTAAATTCGCTTCTTCTAATAATTTAGTATAAGAAGTATTTGAAGAATAGAAAACATCATACTCCTCTTTTAAGTATCTCTTTAGTTCCTCTATTGTTATTGTCTTCTTTTCTTGTATCCAATTAATCACATCTTCTCGTTCACGCGGCTTTAAATACCCTGGCGAGCCTTTATACGCTAACTTTAATCCTTCCACCCCTGACGCTAAATAAATGGCTTTCCATTTATCCACAAATTGCACACTGACACAACACGCTAAAGCCGCTTCCGCACGCACAAAACCAAGCAAAGACATTCTTACTGCCATCGCTCGCTTCACTTCTCTCGCTTCACCTGTTGACATTAACTTTTCCAAATCTTCATATCTTTTGTTCATTATTCTCTCCTATTTGAAAAGTATTATCATACGACTCTGAAAAAATTGGTATAGGAGATGGACAAGGGTCATTACGACACCATTTAAAAGATGGTGATGATACTGGTTGACTAGTGTCTCCATTAACATCTGTTATTGTGACACTAGCATGTAAATATGTACCACTTTTTACACCCAAGATTGCAGGATTGAAACTTTTGTAAAAATCATGCTCAATTGGAGCACCTGAACTCCAATAAGTAGAGGTTTCTTGGGTTTCTAAAACAGTGCTATTTTCGCTTTCGCTATTGACCAAGCTTACATTGACCTTTTTAACCCCGTTAGCATTTACACTTAATCCACTAATGGGCACATTTAACCCATAGTAAATCTTTTCAGAATTTTCTTCTGGTGGAGAAGTAAAGGATACGTTAGCACTCGGCTCAATTAATTTGAACGTACCAATCAGCTCATGACAAAGTTCTGCTGTATCAGTAGCTCTAACTGTATATGTATATTCACCAGATGATTCGGGGTCTTCCGTGTTCTCAGGTTTCCACTTATCACGTGTAAACTTGAAGGAATTACCGCCTGTCGTTGCTGAAGTAGGATTGCTACCGAAACCATGTTTTTTATAAAACATAACTTCATCTTTGGCGTTTTTAATAGTCAATTCTATAAATTGCAAGCCATTATTATCAGTAGCAGCAAGTTCATATTCAAAATCATCGCCTGCATCCGGATTTATCTCACTACCCAGATTGTAGATTGCTTTGATGTCGTATAACTCAGTAAAGTTAACTTCAGGATTATCAGAATCAAATGGTGATGTGCGCTCTGTACAGCCACCTAATTTTGTAAAAGTAATGTTCTCAGCATCACTATACCAAAATTATGTGAGATATAAAAACAAATTAAGTTTTAATATCTACCTAGATATTAGGTATAAGATACTGTTTAATTTTATTAAACTTAAACACTTTACCTGACAAAAAGGTCTCAAACATACTAGTGACTTCTTTAAAGCTTGATAGGCGATGAAAATTCTTTCTGACCCAATTCTTACCTTGAAGCCAAATATCCTCGACTGGATTTTGCTCTGGGGCATTAGGTGCAAATCTTAATAAACGAACTTTCCATTCTGATTCTGGAAGTCCCCCATTTAATTTCTCTAAATAAGTTCTTAAACCTTCAGAACGATGATAACTTGCACCATCCCAAATAATCACATGACGGGCTTCTTTATATCTGTAAATGAGCCAGTTAATAAAGTCTATCGTATATTTTGTATCAGCTTTCTTTGCCCTATCTAAAATAAATTCTCCCGTATAAATATTCACCGCTCCATACCACGTTTGAGAAGTGCGATAATTACTCATCTTTATTGACGTTCTTTCTCCTTTTTTCGACCAAACATAAGCACAAATATCTCCCCACAACTGATGGCTTTCGTCTTGCATCCAGTACATTACCTCTCCACTTTCTATCTGTTCACGCTCCTTATCTATTAAATCCTTAATCTCTTTTTTTTTAGCTTCCACTTTTACCTCATCTTTTGCCGAATTCTCTTTGTGTGTCTTCTTATAACTTAAATTCGCTTCTTCTAATAATTTAGTATAAGAAGTATTTGAAGAATAGAAAACATCATACTCCTCTTTTAAGTATCTCTTTAGTTCCTCTATTGTTATTGTCTTCTTTTCTTGTATCCAATTAATCACATCTTCTCGTTCACGCGGCTTTAAATACCCTGGTGAGCCTTTATACGCTAACTTTAATCCTTCAACCCCTGACGCTAAATAAATGGCTTTCCATTTATCCACAAATTGCACACTGACACAACACGCTAAAGCCGCTTCCGCACGCACAAAACCAAGCAAAGACATTCTTACTGCCATCGCTCGCTTCACTTCTCTCGCTTCACCTGTTGACATTAATTCTTCTAAATCTTCATATCTTTTGTTCATTATTCTCTCCTATTTGAAAAGTATTATTATACGACTCTGAAAAAATTGGTATAGTAGTCACCGATCCAGATATTGTCAATGTTTATCTTTATATCTCCAAATAAATAACGCTCCCAATTTGGAGCGTTATTTATTTTCAGCTTATCTTCAACTAGAAATTAAGCAGTCCTATACCAAAATTATGTGAGATATAAAAACAAATTAAGTTCTAATATCTAGCTAGATATTAGGTATAAGATACTGTTTAATTTTATTAAACTTAAACACTTTACCTGACAAAAAGGTCTCAAACATACTAGTGACTTCTTTAAAGCTTGATAGACGATGAAAATTCTTTCTGACCCAATTCTTACCTTGAAGCCAAATATCCTCGACTGGATTTTGCTCTGGGGCATTGGGCGCAAATCTTAATAAACGAACTTTCCATTCTGATTCTGGAAGTCCCCCATTTAATTTCTCTAAATAAGTTCTTAAACCTTCAGAACGATGATAACTTGCACCATCCCAAATAATCACATGACGGGCTTCTTTATATCTGTAAATGAGCCAGTTAATAAAGTCTATCGTATATTTTGTATCAGCTTTCTTTGCCCTATCTAAAATAAATTCTCCCGTATAAATATTCACCGCTCTATACCACGTTTGAGAAGTGCGATAATTACTCATCTTTATTGACGTTCTTTCTCCTTTTTTCGACCAAACATAACCACAAATATCTCCCCACAACTGATGGCTTTCGTCTTGCATCCAGTACATTACCTCTCCACTTTCTATCTGTTCACGCTCCTTATCTATTAAATCCTTAATCTCTTTTTTTTTTAGCTTCTACTTTTACCTCATCTTTTGCCGAATTCTCTTTGTGTGTCTTCTTATAACTTAAATTCGCTTCTTCTAATAATTTAGTATAAGAAGTATTTGAAGAATAGAAAACATCATACTCCTCTTTTAAGTATCTCTTTAGTTCCTCTATTGTTATTGTCTTCTTTTCTTGTATCCAATTAATCACATCTTCTCGTTCACGCGGCTTTAAATACCCTGGCGAGCCTTTATACGCTAACTTTAATCCTTCCACCCCTGACGCTAAATAAATGGCTTTCCATTTATCCACAAATTGCACACTGACACAACACGCTAAAGCCGCTTCCGCACGCACAAAACCAAGCAAAGACATTCTTACTGCCATCGCTCGCTTCACTTCTCTCGCTTCACCTGTTGACATTAACTTTTCCAAATCTTCATATCTTTTGTTCATTATTCTCTCCTATTTGAAAAGTATTATCATACGACTCTGAAAAAATTGGTATAGAGACTTCAGCGTTCCCTTTCTTATCATTAACCTTAATCTTAAGAGAAACGAGACCATTAGCTAAACTTTCCAATTTAACAGGTTCGGAAGCACAACGATATCTTGAAAATCCTCTAAATGTCATTGGAATTTCTACTTCATTATTATTGCTATCAGTTAATACAGCAACACAGCCCTCTACACCATCTTGATCATCTACATAAGCAACTATGCCAAAATCGGACTCTATCGTTGTTCCCTGACTAGGGAAAACAATACTTACATTTAAAGGCTCATTTGTAGTAACATCTGGCGTATTGTCATCAGGGGTAGGATTTGCAACAGGTGGTAATGACTCCATTTTTTTAACGGTAATATACCAAAATTATGTGAGATATAAAAACAAATTAAGTTTTAATATCTACCTAGATATTAGGTATAAGATACTGTTTAATTTTATTAAACTTAAACACTTTACCTGACAAAAAGGTCTCAAACATACTAGTGACTTCTTTAAAGCTTGATAGGCGATGAAAATTCTTTCTGACCCAATTCTTACCTTGAAGCCAAATATCCTCGACTGGATTTTGCTCTGGGGCATTAGGTGCAAATCTTAATAAACGAACTTTCCATTCTGATTCTGGAAGTCCCCCATTTAATTTCTCTAAATAAGTTCTTAAACCTTCAGAACGATGATAACTTGCACCATCCCAAATAATCACATGACGGGCTTCTTTATATCTGTAAATGAGCCAGTTAATAAAGTCTATCGTATATTTTGTATCAGCTTTCTTTGCCCTATCTAAAATAAATTCTCCCGTATAAATATTCACCGCTCCATACCACGTTTGAGAAGTGCGATAATTACTCATCTTTATTGACGTTCTTTCTCCTTTTTTCGACCAAACATAACCACAAATATCTCCCCACAACTGATGGCTTTCGTCTTGCATCCAGTACATTACCTCTCCACTTTCTATCTGTTCACGCTCCTTATCTATTAAATCCTTAATCTCTTTTTTTTTAGCTTCCACTTTTACCTCATCTTTTGCCGAATTCTCTTTGTGTGTCTTCTTATAACTTAAATTCGCTTCTTCTAATAATTTAGTATAAGAAGTATTTGAAGAATAGAAAACATCATACTCCTCTTTTAAGTATCTCTTTAGTTCCTCTATTGTTATTGTCTTCTTTTCTTGTATCCAATTAATCACATTTTCTCGTTCACGCGGCTTTAAATACCCTGGTGAGCCTTTATACGCTAACTTTAATCCTTCAACCCCTGACGCTAAATAAATGGCTTTCCATTTATCCACAAATTGCACACTGACACAATACGCTAAAGCCGCTTCCGCACGCACAAAACCAAGCAAAGACATTCTTACTGCCATCGCTCGCTTCACTTCTCTCGCTTCACCTGTTGACATTAACTCTTCTAAATCTTCATATCTTTTGTTCATTATTCTCTCCTATTTGAAAAGTATTATTATACGACTCTGAAAAAATTGGTATATCTGCCAAAAGTTTTACCAAACATTTGCCAAACCATTGCTCTATACTTTGCTGCTTTAATTGTTGGAGTGTTCGACATGCCTACAGACAAACAAAATAATTCAAGAATAAAAATTTCTAATTTAAAAGAAAAAATTAATCTTTTATTAGACAATAATGTAAATAGAATAAGCAGCCAAAAAACACTTCAATTAGAATTGGATGTGGCGGGTGGTTTTGTGTCTCGATTGAAAGAGAGTATCTCCGAAGAAACTTTCTTGAAATTGCAAACCATTTACAAGGCAAGTCCTGCTGCAATTCCTGAACAGCTTTGGTATCAACCCTATGAAGTTTTTAATCAAGATTTAATTAATCGAGGAATCATTAAGGGAGCATTAAGCACAGAAGTGGCTTTATTTCCAGAGAAAGGAAGTATTTCTCTAAAGTTACTGGGCAACTTAACAGATCGCATTGATAGTGCGGAAAAATTGCTTCAGATTATGAGTGGATATTGGGAGTTATTTACTTACTCAACGAGCTTTATCGATAAACAAACAATTAGTTATGATCTGTTGGAATGCAATGGCATTAATGAATCAGGTAATATAAAATGCTTAATTATAAATAATCATTCAAAATTTGAAGGCTTTTGTATTAGAGTGGGAACTAAGCTATATTTTACCTTTGAGGATGTTTTATATGGTAATGAAATGGTTTATATTATTTCTAATATTCCAGAAAGATTAGATCGGCTTGAATTTACTGGAGTCACCAGCTTTTTATCTTATAAAATGGCTGAACCAAGTGCCATGAAAATCTTATTTCGCAAACTTAATTCAATCCAAGATTTGGAGAGAAAATATGCTATTCCTTTAACCGAAAACTTAGCACAAATGGCGTTTAATGTGGAGCAAGTCATTAATGCCAATAAAAGCAGATTTTCTGAAATATTAGATTCTATTGATAATTACATTCCTTTACATGCCATTCCCTATGGATTAACGACCACAAATCATCACACTAAGTTACAAAGAGATAAGTTAGTTTTTGAGGAGTTAGCTCATTTAATTAATGGGTTGAGTCATATTGGTGCAATAGAAAGAGATTGTTTAGAAGATTATTTTTCTCTACTTAAAAATGCAATTCTTAACCAAAGCTATCATTTTATAAAACCTGCTCAATATTATAAACGGATTTCTTATTTAGCAGAAAATACACAAAAAAATATCATTGCAACTTATCTACATGATACTCACCATTATCAAAATGGAGAAATTAGTTCATTTAGCCAATATTATTTTTCTATTCAGAAAAAGTTAATTATAGAAAAAAATATTTCTGTAAAACGACTTTTTATTACTCGGAAAGAACAACCTGATGAACGTCTACTGATGCGAATGTACCAAGAGCAACAGGCAGGCATTGAGGTTTTATATTTACGTGAGCAAGATTGGGTTGAGCCTAGCTTATTAGAAAAAACAGGAGTTTTAGATTTAGCTATTTTTGACGAAAAAATAGCTATTATTCTTACTGGCAGAGAGTGTTTTTCTCAGGCACAATCAACAACAATGGTTTCCAATCTTTCCAAGATTCAACAATACATCGAATTATTCAACGCCAATTGGGATATTGCCCGCCCGCTGACTACTGAACAAATCAATTCTATTCATCCCACTCGGATGCAATATAAGCAATAATCACTTGCCTTTTTCATCTTGTTCTAAGCGTGCTAATTCGGCATCCATTTGTTCTGGAGTTAAGGGTTTATATTCATCGTTATTGTCATTGGTTTCTTTTGGTACGAAACGTCTGGAGAAAAACACACCTGCTTCAAATAATATCCAAATAGGAACTGCCAATAGCGTTTGTGAAATCACATCAGGCGGAGTCATTAACATCCCAATAATAAACGCCGCAACAATAATGTAAGGCCGCTTTTCAATCAATTCATCAGGCGTAACCATCCCCATACGCACCAGCAAAATCGTCGCAATCGGCACCTCAAAAGCAATTCCAAACGCAAAAAACATCTTTAACACAAAATCTAAATAACGACTAATATCCGTCATCATAGAAACCCCATCAGGTGTCATGCTGATCATGAAACTAAACACCAATGGAAACACCACAAAATACGCAAATGCCATTCCTAAATAAAATAACAATGTGCTAGAAATAAGCAGGGGATACATGAGTTGTTTTTCATGATCATAAAGCCCCGGTGCCACAAATCCCCACACATGATAAAAAATATAAGGAATGGCAATAAAAATCGCTAACACCAATGTTAATTTAAACGGAGTAAAAAAAGGTGAAGCCACATCAATCGCAATCATTTGTGTGCCTTCAGGCATAAAACGCAATAACGGATCAGCGAGTAGAGAAAATAAACTATTCGCAAAAGGCATTAATGCCAATAAAATAACCAACACCACCAATACAATTTGTAATAAACGATTACGAATTTCAACGAGGTGTTCAACAAACGACATACTGCCGTCTTGAGAGGAATGTTCAGTCATACTGATTCTTAGACCTTATTCTTGGGGTCAAGTCCAGCAACAGGGACATCGACAGTGGCAGGAGCAGCAGGAGCAGGCTCAGGAGATTCCAACACCGGAGGATTCCACGAACGAACAGCCCCTGAATTCTCCGCGCTAGGGGATAACGGTGTATGTGCGGAAGCCTCTGGTGCGGTGGCGGACTGGTTCAAGGTATTTTTAGTTTCATTAAGAAATTCATACACTTGGTTGACTTCGGTTTGTCGCATTTGTTCTTGTAATTCTTGCAGCCGCAACTCTTTGTCAATGTCATTTTTAATCGAAGTCACAAATCGTTTTATACGCCCAAACCAAAGTCCTGCGGTACGTGCCGCGCCCGGCAGACGCTCTGGCCCAAACACCAGTAAAGCCACCACACCGACCACCAACAATTCTAAAAAACCGATGTCAAACATGACGATGTCCCACGATTATCTTGATGATTTACGGTTCTCGACGTTTGGCGGTGATTTCGCCTTCGATGACCTGTTCAGGCTTTTTGTCCTGTCCTACTTGCTGTGTTGTACTTGATACGGGGAGGTTCTCGGTTTTGTCTTCTTCTCCGTCTTTCATTGAAGAACGAAAATTCTTAATCGCCGAGCCTAAATCACCACCAATATTGCGCAGTTTCTTCGTACCAAACAACAACACAATAATCACTAATACAATTAATAGTTGCCAAATACTAATACCCATAAATAAATTTCCTTAATAAACGAGAATTAACGAGTAAAACCAATCCCACGTAAATCATCTCCACCCAACAAATGCACATGCAAATGAAAAACTTCCTGTCCGCCGCCTTTGCCCGTGTTAATCATAGTGCGAAACCCCGTCGTTAGACCCTGTTCTTGCGCCAATTTGGGCAATAAACGCATAATATGGGCGATCAACACATCATGTTCTGGGGTTAAATCGGCCAAGCTCACCACATGCTCCCGCGGCACAACCAGCAAATGCACCGCCGCTTTGGGATTAATATCTTCAAAAACAATAACATAATCATCTGCATAAACTTGTTTAGACGGGATTTGTCCCGCTACAATTTTACAAAAAATACAATTGGGGTCTGTGTTCATCACATTAGTCTCGTGGAGAAGAAGGAGAAGAATGACGTTGTGCTTTTTCGTCAAGTCCAGACAAGCCAAAACGACGATCCAATTCGGCCAAAATCGCGTCAGGTGAGATATTATAATGGCTTAACAAGACCAAAGAATGAAACCATAAATCAGCAGTTTCGTAAATTAATGGGTCAATATCGCCTGCTTTTCCTGCGATCACGGTTTCAATGGCTTCTTCGCCTAATTTTTTTAAAATATGGTCTAATCCTTTGCGGTGCAATTGTGCAACGTAAGACTTATCCGGATCAGCCTGCTTACGCATCTCTAACACCTGCGCCAAGCGAAAAAGAGTATCATTTGCAGTCATAAGTGATGGGGTAAATAGTGGGTGAAATGAGGCGTTATGGGGTTTTTTCTTGATAAAACGGGATTTTCTCATTTTTTACCGCGTCTTGTCCCATTCCCAAGTGAACTTGGGAACGAGACACCACATTGACGCGATGAACAAAAAAACTAAAAATCCGACAAATCATCATCGTCTAAACTAGGAATTTCCCGTTCCCGTTTGACACGTATGGGCGTTGGGAGAATACTGGTGGTGGGTTGACGTTGTTGGTTTTGTCGATCTTTATGATAAGCTAAACCCGTTCCCGCAGGAATTAAACGCCCCACAATCACATTTTCCTTCAAACCGCGCAAATCATCACAACGCCCATTCACCGAAGCTTCGGTCAATACGCGAGTGGTCTCTTGGAACGAAGCCGCAGAAATAAACGAATCAGTCGCCAAAGACGCTTTAGTGATACCTAACAAAATCGGTTCAAACGTCGCTGGCATTTTGCCTTCGCTTTGCACCCGATCATTTTCTTCACGTAAACGCGCCAGTTCTACCTGCTCACCCCGCAACAAACGGGTTTCACCAGAATCGATCACCACCACTTTACGCAACATTTGCCGTACGATCACTTCAATGTGTTTGTCGTTAATTTTAACCCCTTGTAAACGATAAACTTCTTGCACTTCGTTGACAATGTAATTGGCCAGTTTGGTGATACCCAATAAACGCAAAATATCGTGCGGATTTGGCGCGCCATCTACCAAAATTTCGCCACGTTCCACATGTTCCCCTTCAAACACATTGACATGTCGCCATTTAGGAATAGGGATTTCAGTGGCTTCACCGCTTTTATCGGTGATAATCAAACGTTGCTTGGTTTTGGTGTCTTTACCAAAACTCACTGTACCACTGACTTCCGCCAAAATTGCGGGTTCTTTCGGAGCGCGGGCTTCAAACAAATCCGCCACACGCGGCAAACCACCTGTAATATCACGGGTTTTTGACGATTCTTGTGGCAAGCGTGCAATGACATCGCCTACGCTAACACTGCCGCCATCTTCGACAATGATAATTGCTTTCGGTGGTAGAAAATACGAAGCAGGCATTTCCGTGCCGGGAATGCACAAATCATGGCCTTCTTCGTCGATTAATTTCACCATTGGCCGCGAATCTTTGGCGTGACTGGGGCGTTGTTTGGGATCCATCACTTCGATACTGGTTAGACCGGTGATGTCGTCAATTTTACGACTAACAGTTACGCCTTCCATGACTTCACTGAAAGCCACACGCCCTTTCACTTCAGTGATCACGGGATGAGTGTGCGGGTCCCACGTGGCAATTTGTTGTCCTGCTTCCACATGATCGCCGTCGTGTACGGAAAACACCGCACCATAAGGCACTTTATAGCGTTCCCGTTCGCGGTTGAATTCGTCTAAAATGCCCAATTCGCCCGAACGTGATACTGCGATCAATTTACCGGTGGCATTTTCGCCTTGTTGTTGAATGGTTTTGATATTGTGGAGTTTAACAATCCCTTTCGATTTGGCTTCAATGCTATTCACCGCGGCGGCACGAGAAGCTGCGCCTCCAATGTGGAATGTACGCATGGTCAACTGCGTACCGGGTTCACCAATGGATTGTGCAGCGATAACGCCGACAGCTTCCCCGATATTGGCCAAATGTCCGCGTCCCAAATCGCGCCCGTAACACTTGGCACAAATGCCATAACGTGATTCACAGGTGATCGCCGAACGCACGCGCACGCGATCAATCCCATGTTGATCTAAAATGTCCACCCATTTTTCATCAAGTAACGTTCCACGTGTCACAATCGGCTCATCTTGCGTGGGAATCAGCACATCTTCCGCCACCACCCGGCCTAAAATACGATCTCGCAAGGGTTCTACCACGTCGCCGCCTTCGATCAACGGGGTCATTTCCAGCCCATGAATCGTACCACAATCAACTTCCAACACCACCATGTCTTGTGCGACATCAACCAAACGTCGGGTTAAATAACCTGAGTTTGCCGTTTTTAACGCCGTATCGGCCAAGCCTTTACGTGCGCCGTGCGTGGAAATAAAATATTGTAAAACATTTAAGCCTTCGCGGAAATTCGCCGTGATGGGCGTTTCAATAATAGAACCGTCTGGCTTTGCCATCAGACCGCGCATTCCTGCCAATTGGCGAATCTGCGCCGCTGAACCCCGTGCGCCCGAATCGGCCATCATGTAAATCGAATTAAATGATGGCTGCATAACGGGTTTACCGTTCTCATCTAAGCGAATATCGCCATTTTGTTCCCGCACGGGTTCTGTGCCTAATTTGCTCATCATGGCTTTGGCCAATTTGTCATTGGTGTGTGACCAGATGTCAACGACTTTGTTGTAACGCTCGCCATTGGTGATGAGACCAGAGGCATATTGGCCTTCGATTTCTTTTACTTCGGCTTCGGCTTGACCGATAATGTCGGGTTTATCTTCAGGCACGACCATGTCTTCGATGCCGATTGAAATTCCCGCTCGCGTCGCATAGGTAAAACCTGTGTACATCAAGCGATCCGCAAAAATCACCGTTTCTTTTAAACCCACTTGGCGATAACAGGCGTTAATGAGCTTAGAAATGGCTTTTTTGCTCAACGGACAATCGATCAATTTGAACAACAAACCCGCCGGCAGAATATCAGACAATAAAGCCCGGCCAGCCGTGGTACTAACACGAATGGTACGAGGGTGATGTTGCCCTTTGTCGTCGATTTCCACCTCGCGCACGCGCACAGTGACCCGCGCTTGTAAGTCTAATTGACGGTTTTCATAAGCGCGATGGACTTCATTGGTGTCACGCAATATCATGCCTTCACCTTTTGCGCCCAGCCGCTCCCGCGTCATATAGTACAAACCCAACACCACGTCCTGCGACGGCACAATGATCGGTTCACCATTGGCGGGCGATAAAATGTTATTGGTGGACATCATCAATGATCGCGCTTCTAATTGCGCTTCAATCGATAATGGCACGTGAACCGCCATTTGGTCACCGTCAAAGTCGGCATTAAAAGCCGTACAAACTAAGGGATGCAATTGGATCGCTTTGCCTTCGATCAACACCGGTTCAAACGCCTGAATCCCCAAACGGTGCAAGGTCGGCGCACGGTTGAGTAACACAGGATGTTCTCGAATCACTTCTTCTAAAATATCCCAGACTTCTGGGCCTTCGCGTTCAACCAATTTTTTTGCGGCTTTAATGGTCGTGGCCAAACCGCGCAATTCTAATTTACCAAAAACAAACGGCTTAAACAGTTCCAAAGCCATTTTTTTGGGCAAACCGCATTGCTGCAATTTCAACGTCGGCCCCACCACAATCACCGAACGTCCCGAATAATCCACCCGTTTTCCTAACAGGTTTTGCCGAAAACGCCCTTGTTTACCTTTAATCATATCGGCTAAAGATTTTAAAGGCAGTTTATTGGTACCGGTAATGGCGCGGCCGCGACGACCATTGTCTAATAAGGCATCGACGGATTCTTGTAACATCCGTTTTTCATTACGCACAATAATATCAGGCGCATTTAAGTCTAATAAGCGTTTTAACCGATTATTACGATTAATCACCCGACGATATAAATCATTTAAATCTGAGGTGGCAAAACGCCCGCCGTCCAATGGCACCAAAGGACGCAATTCAGGTGGCAACACCGGCAACACTTTTAAAATCATCCATTCGGGACGATTGCCAGAATGCAGAAAAGATTCGATCAGTTTTAAGCGTTTACTCAGCTTTTTAATTTTGGTTTCGGAATTGGTGCTGTTAATCTCTTCGCGTAATTGATTCACCTCACCCGACAAATCCATACTTTTTAACAAGGCATCAATGGCTTCCGCGCCCATTTTGGCCGTGAAATCTTCGCCGTATTGTTCTAAAGCGTCTAAATACTCTTCTTCAGATAACAATTGCCCGCGCAATAACGGCGTTTCAAAGCCCGGATCAATCACCACATAGGCTTCAAAATATAAAATCCGCTCAATATCGCGTAAAGTTAAATCCAATAATAAACCCATACGCGAGGGCAATGATTTTAAATACCAAATATGTGCCACGGGACTGGCTAATTCGATATGTCCCATCCGTTCACGGCGTACTTTGGCTTGGGTCACTTCCACGCCACATTTTTCGCACACGACACCGCGATGTTTCAAGCGTTTGTATTTACCACAAAGGCATTCGTAGTCTTTGATGGGGCCGAAAATCTTGGCGCAAAATAGGCCGTCGCGTTCGGGCTTGAACGTGCGATAGTTAATGGTTTCGGGTTTTTTCACCTCACCATAAGACCATGAGCGAATTTTTTCTGGCGAAGCCAAACCAATACAAATTCGATCAAATTCTTCGATTTGTCCTTGGTGATTGAGTAAATTGAGTAAATCTTTCAAAGCCGTTCTCCCATTGAAGCGCGCAGTCCGTCGATTTCGGATTCGGATAATGCGGAATAACTGCGTTTTTCACAATCACAGTTATTCCTAAAAATGAAGCGGTAAGTAGGATTAATCTTGTTCCAATTCGATGTCGATACCCAACGAGCGAATTTCTTTCACCAAGACGTTAAATGATTCTGGCATTCCTGCTTCCATACGGTGATCGCCATCGACAATGTTTTTATACATTTTCGTGCGTCCGTTGACATCGTCAGATTTGACCGTGAGCATTTCTTGCAGAGTATACGCCGCGCCGTAGGCTTCCAACGCCCACACTTCCATTTCCCCAAAACGTTGTCCACCGAATTGGGCTTTACCCCCTAAAGGCTGTTGCGTGACGAGGCTGTAAGGCCCTGTCGAACGAGCGTGCATTTTGTCATCAACCAAGTGATTGAGTTTTAACATGTACATGTAACCAATGGTGACCGGACGCTCAAAGGCCTCGCCCGTACGGCCATCAAATAAGCGCGTTTGTCCACTGGTGTCTAAACCCGCCAATTGCAACATGTACTTAATGTCTTCTTCACTTGCGCCGTCGAAAACAGGAGTGGCTATCGGCACGCCTTGGCGTAAATTTCGTGCCAAATCAAGAATGTCATCGTCAGACAAACTGTCTAAGTTTTCTGGGCGACCTTTGACATTGTAGATTTTTTCCAAAAAGCCGCGAATTTCTTCAACGGGTCGATAGGCTTTGATCATGTCGTTGATACGATGTCCCAAGCCTTTGGCCGCTAAACCCAAATGCGTTTCTAACACCTGTCCCACGTTCATCCGCGAAGGAACACCCAAAGGATTCAACACAATATCAACCGGCGTACCATCGGCGGTATAAGGCATGTCTTCAATCGGCACGATCATAGAGACCACCCCTTTATTACCGTGTCGTCCTGCCATTTTATCGCCTGATTGAATGCGACGCTTCACGGCTAAATACACCTTAACCATTTTTAACACGCCCGGTGCCAAGTCATCGCCCGTCATGAGTTTACGGCGTTTTTCTTCGTATAACTCATCAGAACGCTGGCGGGCTTCTTTCAAGTGTTCCGAAGCGCGCTCCAACTGTTCGTTGATTTCAGAGTCGTACAAACTGATTTCAAACCAGTGTTCACGTGGCACACTCTTGAGGTATTCCTCATCAATCACCGCATTATTGGCTAGATTTCTCGGGCCACTGATGGCTTTGCGTCCTTTCAACACTTTCTCTAAACGATCATAGGTGTCGTCTTCTAAAATCCGCAATTTATCGCGTAAATCTTTACGGATTTTTTCCAGTTCTGTCTGCTCAATTTGCAAGGCACGCGCATCTTTTTCCACACTATCCCGCGTGAACACTTGCACATCGATCACCGTGCCATTTGTACCCGACGGCACGCGCAAGGAGGTATCTTTCACATCAGAGGCTTTTTCACCAAAAATCGCCCGCAACAATTTTTCTTCGGGAGTCAATTGGGTTTCGCCTTTGGGCGTGACTTTACCGACTAAAATATCACCGGGACGCACTTCAGCCCCAATGTAAACAATGCCCGATTGATCCAACTTATTCAATGCGGCTTCGCTGACGTTGGGAATATCGGCAGTAATTTCTTCAGGCCCCAACTTGGTATCCCGCGCCATACAACTCAATTCAACAATATGAATCGAGGTAAAACGCTCTTCCTGCACAACACGCTCTGACACCAAAATAGAGTCTTCAAAGTTATAGCCATTCCACGGCATAAACGCCACTAACATATTTTGTCCCAAAGCCAACTCGCCCAAATCCGTCGAAGGGCCATCAGCTAATACGTCACCTTTGGCCACCACGTCGCCAATTTGTACTAGGGGACGTTGGTTAATACAAGTATTTTGGTTAGAGCGTAAGTATTTGGTGAGGTTATAAATATCCACACCCGACTCATCGGCTTCGTCGTCGTTGACTCGTACCACAACCCGCGCCGCATCCACCGAATCCACCACGCCACCGCGCTGGGCGATGACGGTAACACCCGAATCGACGGCAACCGCGCGTTCCATTCCCGTACCCACTAAAGGTTTTTCCGTGCGTACGGTTGGCACGGCCTGCCGTTGCATGTTAGACCCCATTAAGGCGCGGTTGGCATCATCGTGTTCTAAGAAGGGAATCAGGGAAGCCGCCACCGATACAATTTGACGCGGCGACACGTCCATGTATTCAATTCGCTCGCGCTGCATTAAGGTAAATTCATTTTCAAAGCGCGCTGTGATCAAATCATCGACTAAACAATTATTGTCGTCTAATTCCGCATTGGCTTGGGCGATGACATAACGGCTTTCTTCAATCGCAGATAAATAATCCACTTGATCCGTGACTTTGCCATTTTCTACCCGACGATAAGGCGTTTCTAAAAAGCCATATTCATTCGTGCGCGCATAGACGGCTAAAGAATTGATTAAGCCGATGTTCGGCCCTTCAGGCGTTTCAATCGGACACACACGACCGTAATGCGTCGGATGCACGTCGCGCACTTCAAAACCAGCCCGCTCCCGCGTCAACCCCCCCGGTCCTAAAGCAGAAACACGACGTTTATGCGTGACTTCGGACAAGGGATTGTTCTGATCCATAAATTGCGACAATTGACTAGAACCAAAAAACTCCCGAATCGCCGCGGAGACCGGTTTGGCATTGATCAATTCTTGCGGCATGATGTTGTCCGATTCGGCCAAGGTCAGGCGTTCTTTTACCGCCCGCTCCACCCGAACCAAACCAATACGGAATTGATTTTCCGCCATTTCACCCACGCAACGAATACGACGATTGCCCAAATGGTCAATGTCATCCACCATGCCATTGCCGTCTCGAATTTGGATCAACGTGCGCAAAACGTCCAAAATATCTTGACGCGACAACGTTCCCACACTGGCTAAAGTTTCAGTGATTTTGAGCAGTGATTCTTTGGTCAACACTTTTAAGTCATGCAGAGCTTTTAAGCCGTGCAAAAAGGTGTCTGCGTCGGGAGTCACGTCATCTACTGCGGCTAAAGCGGACAATGCGGCTTCAACCTCTTGTTTTCGCAACAATTGGTGATGGCATAACAGATTCAAGGTGTATTTTAATGCGGCCGCGTCAGGACGTTGCGCCCACGTATCCACAGCACTCAGTGCCTTCTGCACATCTTCGGGGGCGAAAATCACTTGACCGGCAAAAATGCGCGTTTCTTCTAATCGTTTGAGTAAATCTTTTTCCGATAAACGATAAGCGGTGTCCAAATTCTTAAACGTATCGACAATGGATTGGCGCGACAATATATTGTCTTTAATCAGCGATTGGAAACCTTCTAATAAATCCCGCTCGTTTAACAAACCGACTTCATTAAATGTTTTCACAAAATCAGTTAATTTTGTGCGTTCAATGCGGCGGTTAAATTTCATCCGTCCCACGGCGGATAAATCATAACGTTCAGAGGTAAAAAACAAGTGATGAAACAATTGTTCAGCGGCTTCTGCGGTGGGGGGTTCACCGGGGCGCATCATGCGATAAATTTCCACATAAGCTTCTAAGGGAGTTGTGGTGGGATCAATGCGCAAGGTGTCAGAAATATAAGGGCCGCGGTCTAAATCATTGGTGTAAAGGGTTTGGAAATGATCAATACCGTGTTCGACAAACGTATCGAGTAATTCCGCCGTAATAATATCATTGGCTTTGGCCAAGACACTGCCACCAATGGTACTGACCACATCGTGTGCTAAAATTTTATCTAATAAATAATCACGTGGCACACTTAATGAAGTCATATTGGCTTTTTCCAAAGCGCGAATGTGGCGCACAGTAATGCGTCGCCCAGATTCGACCACCACATTGCCTTCAGTGTCTTTTATATCAAAAGAGGCCAATTCACCTTTTAATCGCTCAGGAATTAAGGTTAAGAAAAACTCATCGCCTTGGCGTTCAAATTGATTGGTTTCAAAGAAAAAGCGCAGCATTTCTTCATTACTAAATCCCAATGCGCGCAACAAAATGGTCGCCGGTAATTTGCGACGGCGATCAATACGCACAAACACACAATCTTTATGATCAAATTCAAAATCTAACCATGAGCCGCGATAAGGAATAATCCGTGCGGAAAATAATAATTTTCCAGACGAATGGGTTTTGCCTTTATCGTGGTCGAAGAAAACGCCCGGTGAACGGTGCAATTGTGAGACAATAACGCGCTCCGTGCCGTTAATCACAAACGTTCCCGTATCGGTCATCAATGGCATTTCGCCCATATAGACTTCTTGCTCTTTGATGTCCTTCATGGTTTGATTTTTAGAGTCTTTTTCGTACAACACAAGACGCACTTTGACGCGCAATGACGCTGCGTATGTCATACCGCGCACTTGACACTCTTTTACGTCAAACATCGGTTTACTTAAACGATAGCTGACGTATTCAAGTACAGCATTCCCCGAATAGCTGACAATGGGAAAAACGGATTTAAAAGCGGCATGGAGTCCGATGTCTTCACGCAGCTCAGGGGTAACCTCTTTTTGTAAGAAAAGACGGTAGGATTCAATCTGAGTGGCGAGCAGATAAGGCACTTTCAAAATGCTGGAACGCTGACCGAAATCCTTACGAATACGTTTTTTTTCCGTGAACGAATAGACCATTATCACTCCCGATTTTACCCCATGGACTGTGAAACAAGCGGGTTTCAAGCCATGAGCCAAGACACGTTAAGACACTAGCAGAAAAAGGCCGGTGACATCACCGTCACCAGCCCGTTTTTTTAAGACGTTAAAAATGCGTCAGATTGGCATACAAGGGGCTTACTTAATGTCCACCGTGCCGCCTGATTCTTCCAATTCTTTCTTGATTTTTGCGGCTTCATCTTTAGAAACGCCTTCTTTCACCACGGAAGGGACACCTTCAACCAAGTCTTTGGCTTCTTTCAGACCTAAGCCGGTGATAGCACGGATGGCTTTAATCACGTTGACTTTCTTATCGCCAAAACCGGTCAACAAGACGTTGAATTCGGTTTGTTCTTCAACCACTGCGGCTTCGGCAGCGGGTGCAGCGGCAACAGCCACCGCAGCGGCAGCAGAAACGCCAAATTTTGCTTCCATTGCGCTGATCAGATCAACAATTTCCATAACGGTCATGTTGGCAATGGTATCTAACAATTCTTCTTTAGAAACGGCCATGATTTTTGATAACTCCTAGCGGGAAAAATAAACTTTCCCAAAATGGTCTAAGTGGAAATTAAGCGGATGCGCTTTGTTTGCTGTCGCGTATCGCAGCGACGGTGCGAACCAGCTTGGCATGCGGTTCGGCCAGCGTGCGTACAAATTTGGTGATCGGTGCTTTGATCACGGACATGAGCAGGCTGATGGCTTCGTCACGGGTTGGCATCTTCGAGATGCGCTCAAGTTCTTCAGCACCATACAACCGACCGCCGATGGCTACGCCTTTGACGGTTAATTTTTTGTTGGTTTTGAGAAACTCTTTAACCACCCGTGCCGCGGCACCGGGGTCTTGTTGTGAGAAAGCCAGAACAACGGGGCCTGTCAAAACCGATTGAAGACATTTAAATTCAGTGTCTTCAATGGCGCGACGCGCTAAGGTATTGCGCACGACTCGAAGATAAACACCGTTATTTCGAGCTTGAATGCGTAATGCCGTCATTTCCGTTACCGTCATGCCACGATATTCAGCAGCGACAGCAGAGAAGGCCGTCGCTGCAACTTCTGCAACTTCTGCGACGATGGCCTGCTTGTCTGCGAGTCTAAGCGGCATATAAGGATACTCCTTGCTTAAAATGAGGGCTGTCACCAGCCTTGGCTTTTTTACCAGCAAAGACCGTTCAGTGGTCTTGCCGTCTGCACTGGCGGAGCGTATTTTCGCGCCTTTAAACGAGTAACAAACTCGCACCTGTGGTCTTTGACGACCGCTGAACGTCAAGATATATCAAACATCAGCAGCCTAACAAAGTCTGTCTAACAAAGGCGTTGATCGATTCGATCATGTTCCTTTGTTTGGTGTATTCGGTATAAGTGCAAAAACTGGAGATTGTAATGGATTTTTTTGGAGGTGTAAAGTGTTTTTTTTGTTTACACCAGTGGGAGGTGAGCGTAATGGGACAGGAGGGCGTTGTCTGAATCAGTTTGAACGAATTAAACGAGTTTCTGATTCAGACAAAACAAGCCCATTTTAAAATTAAAAACTGTGTTTTAATTTCAAGTACATTAATGCTGTCATTAAGGCATCATTATAAGCATCGTGTTGTCCTAAAACAGGCAAATCTAAATCTTGCATCATGCTATCAAAACGCAAATCAATTTGGCGCGGCTGATGAGAACGCGCACTGCCATATTTGCGATCATAATATAAGCCTGAGACTTCAATTTGTGGATTGGGCAGCGCAATGCCGAGTAATGGACGAATATATTTATTCAATAACGCCACTTGAAATTCCAAGTAATAACCCACCAACGGCCGCGAACCAATAAATTGTAAAAAGGCTAAAATAGCCACTTCGGGCGATAAACCATTTTCCAAATCACAACGGCGTAAATGGTGTTTTTTTATCGAATGTTCATCTAATTCTGAAGAGGGTTGAATAAACAATTCTAAGCGACGGCTGGTCAAAATGCGATTATTTTCAACAAATACCGCACCAATAGACAAAATGTCCGCTTTTTTCACATCAAAGCTGCTGCTTTCACAATCAAAACACACAAGATTATTATCAGGAGGCATTTCAAATAAAAAACGGTATTTATCGTTTTTTAACCGCCGTTGTTCTCGTTGCAATTTAGCAAATAAGTCAAACATCAAGACACCATGTTTAAACGAAAATGATGGGTAATGAATTTTTTAAATTCATTCACAATCTTAAACGAATCTTTTAACAAATCACGTTCCAGTTTATTAAGCGCGTCTGGCTTAATATAATTGTCGTAATCTTGGTTTAAATTAACCTTTTTCAATTCGGCATCTAAGCGAATTGAAATCATAAAGGCAAACGCTTCAATTAACTCAATGGCAAAATCTTTATCCAATACACCTTTATCGCGTAAGACTTTAATGCGTTCAATAGTATTGGTGCAAGTCAGACGATGTTCTAAGGCCAAACTGCGCACCCCGTGAACAATGGGGAAAATTCCGCCTTTTTTCATGTCGAGTTCATCTTTATGCTCATTTTTCTCGACAATAAAACCTTCAAACCAACTCAATGGCGTTTCAAAAGCCAAAGTAGGACGGGCAAAACTGCTGAAAAAGATTAAATTATCGTTTAATAATTTATACAGATAATTTTTCACCGCAGCCAATAAACTGGTATCGCCCGCAATCGCTTGGGCATCGTAGAAAATCGCCAAGTTCATCAAAGCTTCTTCGTTGGGTTGATCCACCCAGTCATACATTTGATCTTGGAAGGCTTTTAGCGATTTACACCAAAAAGGATTACTCACCATAATTTTGCCCGGACACGGCGGATAACCAAAATCAATTAAAATCTCGGTTAAACTCTGGGTTAATTTAGGCAAATCAGGATATTCAAAACCATCGCGTAAAATAATTGCATTGTCTTGATCGGTTTTTAAAATCTGCTCTTCGCGCCCTTCGCTGCCCATGACCAATAAACAAGAATTCGCTAATAATTCGGGCGGCGCAATTAATTGGTACAGTTTCTCAAAAATCTTTTTATTTAATTCGCCCACCAATTGCGAAATAAAACGCACTTTTACACCACGACTATACAACGATTGAATCATGCTCACCAAGGTTTGACTGGCTTTTTTCAATTGTTCCGTGGTGGTGGCGCGCTCAATTTGCACCGCAATTAAATGCGAATGGGTGGAAAAATAACTTAATAAATCCACTTGATCCAAAATGCCTGCGATTTGATTTTCTCTGTCGTAAATAATCAAATGCTTAATCGAATTGCGCGTCATTAATAAATTGGCATTAAACAAAAAATCATCTATTTTCGCGCCAATTAAACGATACGTGGCAATATCGCCCACTGCAGCATCAATCGGCACGCGCTTTAACACCACATGATTAGACACATCGGTGTCCGTCATAATCCCCACATCTTGATCGCGTTTAATCAATAAGGCCATGACTTTCTGCTCACGCATTAATTTTACCGCTTCCGCAATCGACACTTGGGCATCCACAAAAACAGGCGGCTGAATATACGCATCTTCAATACGCGCCACCATAAATGAGGCCACTTCTTTACTATTGCGTTGTTCAATCAGATCGTTTAAACGCGCCGTTAAGTCCTGATAATAAAAATTTTCAAAACTTTTATTACGATGGAGAATATTTAAAAAAACCACCTTCGGCACTAAATAACAAATCGTTTCTTCTTGCGCCACAAAAGCGTTGGAATTAGAATTTTCAATTAAAGCCAGCGGATTAAACGAATCTTGTTTAGTATAAACCGACACTTTTTCTTCATCGCTTAATTCATGCACCAAGCCTTTAATCACAATAAATAAATGATCAGGCACTCGCCCCGCCGGAATTAAATATTCCCCCGTCTTAAAATAAGCAATATCGACCGATTGCACCATACGCTCTAAATCCGCTTCTAATAAGCGATCAAAAGGCGGAATCGCCGCAATAAATGTTTTTTGTTCCAATACACTCAAAATAACACCTCAACCTTTAGAACATCTTTATTCAATAAAAAAAGCCACAACCGCAGTGAATGTTAAAAAATACTCAACATTCAACAACCTTTGTGGCTTTCTGTCCATATTTTGGGGGAAGAGGAGACTCTTCCCCCGATCACACAACAAACTGCAAGACGCGATTAGTGGCTAGAAGCCCCTTCCGCACCGATACCCGTTTGACAACGAATATCTTGTGCTTCAAACGCAGCCAAGTCGATCTTCGCCCGCTCGCTCTTATCAGTAATCGAGAAGAACCAAATACCGACAAACGCAATGGTGACTGAAATCAACGCAGGATGTTTGGAGAAGAAAATTGCCTTTTCAAAACCTAAAACATCTACCCAAATGGTTGGCCCTAATACCACCAATGCAATCGCAGTCAACAAACCAATTAATCCCCCGATAAATGCACCACGAGTGGTCAGTTTAGACCAGAACATGGACATGAATAATACGGGGAAGTTTGCGCTGGCAGCAATCGCAAATGCCAAGCCGACCATGAAGGCAATGTTTTGTTTCTCAAACAAAATACCCAAAAAGATAGCCATAATCCCTAATGCGACTGTTGCCATCTTAGAAATGCGCATTTCTGTCACTTCATCCACTTTGCCTTTTTTGATCACAGAGGCATATAAGTCATGAGAAATCGCTGACGCGCCTGCTAAAGTTAAGCCCGCAACCACCGCTAAAATCGTTGCAAAAGCCACCGCAGAAATAAAGCCTAAGAAAACATTTCCACCCACTGCTTTGGACAAATGAATCGCAGCCATGTTAGAGCCGCCGATCAACGCGCCTTTTTCATCTAAGAATTCAGGTGTATTTAATAATACGATAGCACCAAAACCAATGATAAAGGTCAAAATGTAGAAATAGCCAATAAAACCAGTGGCATAGAGTACAGATTTACGGGCTTCGCGTGCATCAGAAACCGTAAAGAAACGCATTAAAATATGTGGTAAACCAGCCGTACCGAACATCAAGGCGATACCCAAAGAAATGGCAGAGTACCAGTCAGACACTAAACCACCGGGTGCCATGATGGCCGCTCCTTTGGCATGAACTTCAACCGCTTTTTCAAACATTTGCTCAGGGCTGAAATTGAACTGGGCTAACGCCATACCAGCGATGAAGGTTGCGCCAGAGAGCAACAAAACTGCTTTGATGATCTGTACCCATGTGGTCGCTAACATACCGCCAAAGGTGACGTACAGAATAATCAGGATACCGACTAAAACCACAGCCAGTTCATAAGACAAACCGAACAGAAGTTGAATCAGTTTACCTGCACCCACCATCTGGGCGATCAAGTACAGCAGAACGGTGGTCAAAGCCCCAAAAGCAGACAAGGTACGAATGGGAGTTTGTGCCAAACGGTAAGAAGCCACGTCTGCGAAGGTGTATTTACCTAAGTTACGTAAACGCTCTGCCACTAAGAACAGAATCACTGGCCAACCGACCAAGAAACCGATGGAGTAAATCAAGCCATCAAAACCTGATGCGAATACCAAACCTGAAATCCCCAAAAACGACGCAGCCGACATGTAGTCACCCGCAATCGCCAAACCGTTTTGAAAACCAGTGATACCACCGCCAGCGGTGTAAAAGTCTTTTGCTGTTTTTGTACGTTGTGCTGCCCAATAGGTAATCCCTAGCGTTGCACCTACAAATATCAAAAACATAATAATCGCGGTTACATTCAAGCTCTCCTCTTTAGCACCTGTGGACTGTGCAAAGACGGCAGATGCCAGAAATAGAGTAATAAACCCACCCCACAGAATAAAATTCTTGACCATTATTTCAATTCCTCCTTGATTTCTTTGGTCAGACGGTCAAATTCGCCGTTAGCGCGATAGACATAAACCCCTGTTACTACGAATGCAAAAATAATGATTCCTAATCCAGCGGGAATGCCAACGGTAATTACTGAACCACCGATAGACTGGGCGAATACACTGGGGGCGAAAGCGATGATCAAAATAAAGCCGTAATATGCTCCCAACATTAAGGCAGAAAGTATCCAAATAAACGGCGTGCGTTTAGCGACTAACTCCTTGTATTTTGGGTTATTTTTGACTTTTTCAACAATATCTTGTTGCATCAATGACTCCTATTGGTTGGTTGTTAGTTAAGTGCGGGTATTAATTTTTTTTACCGAACTTATAAGTAAAATCAACAGTGATAGATGTTATCGTGAATAATTATTTTTAGCAACGATTATTTGCCACACCTCTGTCGAATCACAGACAGGCAAAATCAGGTGTTTACTCAAACCCAATAACGTAAAACAAGCACATCATCATAACCAATTCCCGGTCAACAGAAAAGGCCCCCAATAAGCAGGATGCTGATAACGGGGATGTCGCAACAACTGCATTTGCACCTGTTGTAAGGCTTTGGCTTTGGAGATTCCTGAAGCATTCAGCAAGGTCTGGTAAAACTGTGTCATCGCCAACGCAGTCGCCTCGTCATCCACAAACCACAACGTTGCCATCGCACTGCGTGCGCCCGCTTTCACCGCCACACCCGCTAAACCCAGTGCCGCTTTATCATCACCCACTGCTGTCTGACACGCGCTGAGTGTCAGCAACTCAATGGGCTGTTGACGAAAGCTCCCCAAACCAATCACCGTCTGTAGGCGATCTATTGTAATTTTATCGTGATAATTAAGCAAATAAGTTTGCTGTGGGTCTGCGCTGAATTCGCCGTGCGTGGCGAGATGAATCGCAGTAAATTCTGTGGCACGCAATTGCCCTTGTAGATTTTCCAAAGAAAAATTTTTGTCTAATAAAATTGTGGCGCGTTGCGTCACTTCAGCAATTCGTTGTAGTTCTTTGGGAACGCTGGGCAGCGGCGGATAATTCTGCACGGCTTCGGATAAGCCTGCGAGTAAAAATTGGGCATTGTGCCAATCAATCTGCTGAGGTTCAGTCAAAGTTAAACCCGGTGTAATGGCTAAGGCGTACTGTTCAATTAAAAATTGCTGACCATCAAATAACGTCGCCATAGGCACGGTACGCAATAATCCATCTGGCACAAAAACCAAAGTATCTACTTGACGTTTTTTTAAATAAGACTGAAGTGGTTGAATGAGCCAATCATATAATTGTTGTGCGGGATAAAGATAACGTTTATTCGGTCGCGTTTGCAAGCCTGTGCGTAAAAGCAATAATTGTTCTTCAACTGCTTGTTGCGTGGCAGAAACGGTAAAAACTTTAATGCCCTCTCCCGCACTGACCAATAACACCAAACGATCCGCTAAAGTAATGGGATAAATCACCGCGGTATGTTCAACCAATTGATCCAATTCAGGATAATCACGCTCCGCCGTCGAGACACAATCATCTTGGAAATAATTGCGCAATTCGGCTAATTTCGCTTGTTCAATACTGGATCGGGCTTGTTTTAACCAGTGTTGTTTATCTTCTTCTTGTGTGGCTTTACTGGCTTTATGTAAAAACAAATCGGCTAATTCATAATAAACAGGTCTAACCACTTCATTAAAATGGCCTTGAACAATTCGTTGTCCTGTTTCTAATAACTCTTGAATTGGCTGCAAAATATCGGCTGACATTTGATAAAGTTTAATCGCTTCATCGACCTCACCTAATTCTCGTTGAATGCGCCCCATTTGCCAATAGGCTTGATAAAGCAATTCTAAAGAATTCGATTGATTAGCATAAAAAATAGTTTGACGGGCATAATCTAAAGCATTAGAAAATTGCCGTGACTGTTCTGCTAATAGTGCATGTTGTTGATAGCTTAATGCCAATAAACGTGGTTGCTGTAATTCTTGGGCTAATTCATGGGCTTTTATAGCCGCTTGATATAACTGATTAAGCAGCTGTTGTTTATCGCTAATAGATAAATCAGGAAAAGTCAATAATTTTTGTAAATGTTGACTATAAGTTAATAAGAAACTGGCGGTGTGTTGCGTATGGGGTTGTTGTAATAATTGCGTGGCTAATTGTTGAGAAAAAGGCAAAATGGCAGTTATTTCTTCTTGTGCGATTAAAGCAAATAAATGGTTTAATGCAATCTTAAAAAATAAAGACAAATCATCCCCATTCGCCACCAATGCCGCAGCGCGTTGATAACAGGCTAACCCCTCTTCTAAAGCATCATGAGCCAACCAAACATTACCCAAACTGTTTAAGGCATGTGCTAAAATAGCGGGGTCATTGAGAGATTCGGCTAAAGTGACGGCTTGTTGCGCATACGCTAACGCGGCTTCTTGATCGCCAATGGTCAACCACGCATCGCTGAATTGACTGAAAATTAAAGCTTGTTGAGTGGGATCGCCATATTGTTCGGCGTATTTAATTGCTTGATCTAATTGTAAAAAAACGTGGCGATGCTTGCCTAAAGCCTGTTGTGCGGCGGCTAAACGGCTGTGTAATTGTATTTTTTCTTCCCCACTGGCCGATGGCAAACGTAATTCCCATGCACGAATGGCGTGTTCAAATCTCCCTTGCTCATAAGCCTGCCACGCACTGTCAGCCCACACCGGTGCAGATAAAGAAAAACCACCGAATAAATAAAAAACAATTAGCCCATAAAACAAATATAATCCATTGCGCATAACTAAAACATTCCAAAATAAAAGTGAAATTAAACCGCTTGTAAAATCGCTAATAAAGCGTGAATTAAAATTTTTACATCATTGGGTTGACGTGCATCCACTTCAAAAATCGGCACGATTTGTCCGCGCTGCATTAAGGCCTGTTGATAATCGAATAAAGTTAATTGTTGACTGACATCAAATCGCGTCACACCAATCACGACTCCCGTTTGGGCAATAAAATCTTTAAACGCATCTAAATAAAAAGCCAAATCTGCTAAAGGATCAGGACGCGCATTATCCAACATTAAAACCAAACCAATGCCGCCGCGGGTTAAAATTGTCCACATATAATCGAATCGCGCTTGGCCGGGCGTGCCGTACAAATGGATGCGTTCGCCCGCATCCAAAGTGATATAACCATAATCCATTGCCACGGTTGTGTTTTCTTTGCGATTTTTGCCTTCTTCATCGCTACAGCGGACATCAGTGGAAATGGGGGGAATTTCGCTGATCGAGGCAATGGCCGTGGTTTTGCCTGCCCCCATCGGGCCTGTGAAAATAATTTTATCCATAGGGATTCACTCACGATAACTGTAAAACATATACCTAACCAACACCGTGTAGCAAAAAGTGTTGCAGTCCATTATGCGCTTTTTGCCTGTTCTTTTACAGCCTTTGGTGTGGGGACGGGAAATCACGCTAAAGTATCATTCTCCTCTGCTCATTTCGCTAAAAATAAGGACGCTGTAAAATGAATTTATCCGCCGATCAATTACGACAAAAAATAGAACAATTACGCGCATTATTAAATCAATATCGTCATGAATATTATGTGTTAGACGCGCCCACCATTCCAGATCATGACTATGATCAATTATGGCAACAATTACAAGCATTAGAACAGGCTTATCCTGAATGGGCGCGTCAAGATTCGCCCATACAACAAGTGGGTGCCGCGCCATTACCCACATTTGCACCTGTAAAACATCGTTCGGCCATGTTGTCATTAAGCAATGCGTTTGAAGCCCAACATATCACTGATTTTGATCGCCGTTTGCGTACGCGCTTAGAAGTGGATTTAATCGAATATGTGGCCGAATTAAAAATAGATGGCTTGGCGATTAGCTTATGCTATGAACAAGGGCAGTTAATCCAAGCAGCCACTCGTGGCGATGGATCGCAAGGAGAAAATGTCACGGCCAATGTAAAAACCATTTCCTGCATTCCTCAACAATTAAAAGGGGAAAATATTCCGCGTTTTTTAGAAGTACGGGGAGAAGTTTTTATGACGCGACAAGGCTTGGTAGAATTAAATCAAAAACAAGCCCAACGTCAAGAACGAATCTTTGCCAATCCGCGTAATGCGGCGGCCAGTAGTTTGCGTCAATTAGATGCCCACATTACCGCACAACGTCCTTTATTATTTACCGCTTATTCTGTGGTAGAAATTGACGGAATAACCCAGATTTTATCGCACTATGAATTATTGCAACAATTGGCACAATTCGGCTTACCAATTTCTGCTTATTCTGAAAAAGTAACGGGCGTTTCGGGTTGTTTAGCTTATTATGAAAAAATAAAAACATTACGCGATCAATTACCGTTTGATATTGATGGTGTGGTGTATAAAGTGGATAATCTGGCACAGCAACAATTGGCGGGTTTTGTGGCGCGTGCGCCGCGGTGGGCAATTGCGCATAAATTGCCTCCGCAAGAAGTCTCGACGACCGTTTTAGCCATTGACAGCCAAGTGGGACGCACGGGCGCAATTACGCCTGTGGCGCATTTACAGCCTGTTTCTGTGGGTGGAGTCACGGTCAGCCGCGCCACTTTGCACAATCAAGAAGAAATTAAACGTAAAGATATTCGTGTGGGAGACACGGTTATTGTGCGACGTGCGGGGGATGTGATTCCTGAAATTGTCAGTGTGGTGTTGGCACAACGCCCAGAAAACGCCCAACCTTTTGTTTTTCCTACTCATTGTCCTTCGTGTGGCAGCGAATTAACTCCCAATGATAATGAAGATGTGGTGATTCGTTGTCGCAATCAATTTCATTGTCCTGCGCAATTGCAACAAAGTGTGGTTCATTTTGCCTCACGACGCGCGATGGATATTGCAGGATTAGGAGAAAAATTAATCACGCAATTATTAGAAAAAAATTATATTGCGGATGTGGCTGATTTGTACCAATTATCCGTAGAAAGATTGTCTCATTTAGAGCGTATGGGCAAAAAATCAGCGGAAAATTTAATGCGTGCATTAGAAGAAAGCAAACAAGTTCCATTAGGACGCTTTTTATACGCGCTGGGCATTCGCAATGTGGGAGAAGTGACTGCGCATCAATTGGCAGAACGATATGGCGCATTAAACGCATTAATGCAAGCTGATTTAGACAGTTTAAAAAGCACCGCGGGAATCGGTGAACAAGTGGCGCAAATGATTTATAATTTTTTTCAAGAAAAAAGTAATCAAGAATTATTAGCCCGTTTAAAAGCCGCGCAATTGATCGCTTGCCAAGATCAATCTCATGCTCAACCTATCGCTACACCCAAAGCACAAATTTTATTGGGAAAAACGATTGTAGTAACGGGAGTCTTTCAACAATTCACTCGTGACGAATTAACCCGTCAATTACGCGAATTAGGCGCAACGGTGAGTGGCAGTGTGTCTAAGAAAACCCATTATGTGGCCGTGGGCGAATCCGCAGGCAGTAAATTCACCAAAGCACAGGAATTAGGAATTACTTGTTTAAATGAAGAGGAATTGTTGGCGTTAATGGGAAGGGGTAGTCCCCTCTAGGTGGTGATAAATGGTATAATATCCATTTTTATAGAGATAAAGAGGAAAAGCGAATGAAATGTCCCCGTTGCCAATCCCAAGCGATTGTAAAGAATGGAAGTATTAATAGTGGAAAGCAAAAATATGCCTGTAAAGATTGCGGTCGTCAGTTTGTGGAAAATCCCCAGAACACCAATCAGCCTATTCCTCAAACGACGGTAGAACTGATTGATAAATTGCTTCTTGAGCGGCTGTCTTTAGCCGCTATTGGTCGGGTAACGGGCGTATCAGCCAGTTGGTTACAAAGATACGTCAATAAAAAATATGAACAACCCCACGCGAAGTCCATGTAAAAAAAAATCTAAACGGCGGCTTACCCTACAGTGTGACGAGATGTGGTCTTTTGTCCAAAACAAGAAAAACAAACAGTGGATATGGATTGCCTTAGATATAGAAACCCGTGAAATTATAGGAGCTTATGTGGGTAAACGAGATGAAGCCGCGGCGCAAAAATTGTGGAAGTCTCTTCCACCAGTGTATCGGCAATGTGCTGTCTCGTATACCGATTTTTGGCAGTCCTATCAATCTGTTTTTCCTAGTAAACGCCATCATGCTGTTGGCAAACAAACAGGTCTAACCAACCTTGTTGAACGTCTTAATTGCCCCCTGAGACAGCGTATTTCTCTTCTGGTCAGAGAAATGCTATCCTTCTCTAAAAAATTAGAAAATCACATCGGAGCAATTTGGCACTTTATTCACCATGATAACGAATCATTAGATTTGGGATAATTTTATTCATATCACTACTTGGCTAGGACTACCGACTTGTGTAGATACCTTTGCATGTCAGGGTCAGGGTAGGGAAAAAAAAATTTTTCTAAGTCCGTACAAAAACAAACCCAATTGCTTGACGATGATCGAGCAGCAGTTGAATGGGGAATTGCTGTAATATTCTGTCTTTGGTTTAAGAAGTGTATCATTTGCGCTATAATGGTGGCGTTGTGACAAATTGGCCACATCATTTACACGATACGCAACGGTTAGATGAGCAACCCGTCGTCTGCATTTTTCTAAAGACATACGCTGATTGTCCTAGCTCACCTTTTAGGCAATCCTTACTTACGCCCTTATACGCGGCATGAAGCACCAGAACATTCGCAATTTTTCTATTATTGCCCATATCGATCACGGTAAATCCACTTTAGCCGACCGCTTTATCCAAGTGTGCGGCGGACTCAGTGAACGTGAAATGGCAGAACAAGTTCTTGATTCTATGGATTTAGAACGAGAACGCGGTATCACTATTAAAGCCCAAAGTGTGACATTGGACTACAACTCCCGCAATGGCCAAACTTATCAATTAAACTTCATTGATACGCCTGGACATGTGGATTTTTCCTATGAAGTGTCTCGTTCCCTAGCGGCTTGCGAAGGGGCTTTGTTGGTGGTTGATGCGGCGCAAGGCGTTGAAGCCCAAAGTGTCGCCAACTGTTACACGGCGTTGGAACAGGGGTTAGAAGTGATCCCTGTGCTAAACAAAATCGATCTCCCCGCGGCCGATCCAGAACGAGTCATTCATCAAATTGAAGACATTATCGGTATCGAAGCCAGTGACGCTCTGCGCATCAGTGCTAAAACAGGCATCGGAATCGAAGACTTATTAGAACAACTGATTGAGCGCATTCCTGAACCTAAAGGCAATCCGGATGCCCCTTTGCAAGCCTTGATTATTGATTCTTGGTTTGACAACTATTTGGGCGTGGTGTCCTTAGTTCGTATTATGGATGGTACGCTGCGCAAACGCCAAAAAATTCTTGTGATGTCCACCGGGCGCAAAGTCCAAGTTGAACAACTCGGCATTTTTACCCCAAAACCCAAAGATCGAGACAGTCTTTCGGTGGGCGAAGTGGGTTTTGTGGTGGCCGCCATCAAAGATATTGACGGCGCGCCCGTAGGTGATACCCTCACCAGTGCGGATAATCCCATTGATAAACCCTTGCCGGGATTTCAAGCCATTAAACCGCGGGTATTTGCGGGCATGTTTCCCATTGACGCTTCCGATTACGACGCATTTCGTGAGGCTTTGGGGAAATTACGTTTAAACGATGCCGCGTTATATTATGAGCCAGAGAATTCACAGGCTTTAGGGTTTGGTTTTCGTTGTGGTTTTTTAGGAATGCTGCACATGGAAATTGTGCAAGAACGCTTAGAGCGGGAATATGAATTAGATTTGATCACGACAGCACCCACTGTGATTTACGAAGTGATCACCACCGACGGCGAAACTTTAATGGTGGATAATCCAGCCAAACTGCCCCCACCCAATAAAATCGCTGAAATCCGCGAACCCATCGTAGAAGCCAATATGCTTTTACCCCAAGAATATTTGGGCAATGTCATCAATTTGTGTGTTGAAAAGCGCGGCGTACAGACCAAACTGCAATACATGGGACAGCAAGTGGCTTTGAGTTATCGTTTACCCATGAGCGAATTGGTCTTAGATTTTTTTGATCGGCTTAAATCGGTCAGTCGGGGTTATGCGTCGCTGGATTATAATTTTCTCCATTTTCAACCGGCTGATCTGGTGAAATTGGATATTCTTGTTAATGGAGATCGAGTGGATGCGTTGTCAATTATTATTCACCGCGATCAAACCAATGGGCATGGACGCGATCTGACTGAAAAAATGAAGGAAGTTATCCCACGACAAATGTTTGACGTGGCGATTCAAGCGGCCATTGGCAATCACATTATTGCGCGTCAAACCGTCAAGGCCTTGCGCAAAAACGTTACCGCCAAATGTTATGGTGGTGATATTACCCGTAAACGTAAACTGTTAGAAAAACAAAAGGAAGGCAAAAAGCGCATGAAACAAGTGGGTGCAGTGAGTATTCCACAAGATGCGTTTCTGGCAGTTTTACATGTTGGAAAAAAATAAATGAATTGGGATTTGGCTACCTTACTGGTGTTGTTAGTTGGAGTCAGCACATTGATCTGGCTTTACGACAAACTTTTTCTTGAACGCAAACGCCTGGCCGCACAAGCCAATGCGTCAAAAAACGCCGCCGGTTTAGACCCTTCGGAAACCGTGCGCGTACCGTTAATGGTGGATTTGGCGCGTTCGTTTTTGCCGGTGTTTTTAATTGTATTATTGCTGCGATCATTTTTGGTCGAGCCGTTTCGTATTCCTTCTGGTTCGATGATGCCGACTTTGTTGATTGGGGATTTTATTCTGGTCAACAAATTTAGTTATGGTTTTCGCTTACCGGTTTTAAATACAAAAGTGATTGAAATGGGTAAACCGCAGCGGGGAGATGTGGTGGTTTTTCGCTATCCTGAAGACACTGCCGTTCCGTTTATCAAGCGCGTGGTGGCGATTCCCGGCGATCATATCGTGTATCATAACGCCAACAAAACCATTTACATCAATGGCGAGCCAATGCCGCAAGAGTACATTGGGACTTATCAAGGGGTAGGCTCTGGCAGTAATATGACAGGTGCGGAACAACGTCTGGAGAAACTCTCTGATGTACAACATGAGATTTTAGTGTTGCCGGGGCGATTATCACCGGGGCCGTATCAGGAAATGATCGTGCCACCTGATGAATATTTTGTCTTAGGAGACAATCGAGACAACAGCCGTGACAGTCGTTTTTGGGGAACGGTACATGATGAGCATTTGATTGGTAAGGCGTTTTTCATTTGGATGAACTGGGACAGTGCCAATGGTGGCATTAGTTGGCCGCGCTTAGGAATGCGTATCGAATAACACCACGCTTGATCAATGCGTAAAAAAACAGGGATAACACACTTTTGGCTGTTGTCCCTTTTTTATCGCATCATCACATTGATTTTGTGGTGGCAAAAACATTGCTTATTCATTGATCGCTCAATATTATCGTCATTATCTCTCCATGAAACTTATTTTAATTGAGTTTAATGGGCTTTAATGGAGGAAACTCTGTCAGAAATGGTATCAATTTTTTTCCATATAAGTTTGCGATAAAATAGGGTAAACTGAACCGATTAAAATCGTGTCGCCTTGCTTAAAAGCCATCGCTCCAACGGCATTGTTTAAGCCAACAGTAAATAAAATCTTTAAGGATAAAGAGGACTCATGAAAACCTCTCTTGCTAAATTATCCAATTGGGAAGCCATTCGTCGTTTTTTACCGATCATATTAACAGCCACCTTCGGCTTAATTTTATCCGTTGGGCTTTTTTTATTCGCACGCCACTGGGAAGATCAAAAAAATAAAGCTGAATTTGAACGTTTTGCCCGAGATCGGGTTTTAATTTTAGAAAATGCCTTAGATTTTAATTTAGATTTATTATATACCGTTGATTCGTTTTTGGAGATGAATCAATATGTACTGGAGCGAGATTTATTTGCGCGATTAGCCACACATTTAACAAATAATTATGATTTTATTCAATCTTTGCAATGGTCACAAAAAGTAGAACATGAAAAACGTGCAGAATATGAATTAAAATATGAGACAAAACTTCCTACATTTGAAATCCTAGAACATGATGGCAGCAAAAAAAATCTGATTCGTGCGGCGGATCGTCCTTTTTATCTTCCTTTGGATTTTATTGAACCTGGAAGTGGTAATGGTGTGGCTTTGGGATTTGATTTAATGTCGCACCCTGAATTGCAAACTTTATTGCAAGAAGCCATTGATGCGGCTGAGGTGCGCGTTGCGCCGCACATTACTTTGGTAGAAGTGCCACAGGCTGAATTGCACGGGTTATTAGTGGCTATTCCCGTCTATCGCGGCATTAGAAAAGAATTAGAAACGGTTGAAGCGCGTCGAGCGGCTTTTATTGGTTTTATCACGGGACTTTACCAAATTGGAGATATTTTAGATTCGCGTTTAAAAGAACATTTTTCATTGACTTCTATTGACACTCGTTTATACAGTTTACATCCGCCAAATGATGAAGAACGTTTTTTATATTTTTACCCCGGCATAAAAAACGACAGTCGCTACAGCACAGAAGATTATTTATCTTATCATTTTTCTGATTCCAGTGATTTTGAAGATGCGGCATTAAAATTTGAAGCCACTTTTAAAGTGGGTGGATTAAAGTTTAAAGTGCGTTGTTTACCTTCGCCTGATTATAAAGCCGTTAATCGTTTGGAAGCGATCAGTTTATTATTTTTTGGCTTATTGATTACCGCATTATTAGCGGGTTATTTTTACATTAGTATGCGTCACGCCTATGATTTGGCAGAAACGGCCGAGTTAGCCAATAAAGCCCAAACTAATTTTTTAGCCAGCATGAGCCATCAAATGCGCACACCCATTAATGCCATTACGGGTTATATTGAATTGTTAATGGAAGAAGCACGAGAATTAGAAGAATCAGGTTTGCGCGAAGATATTGAGAAAATTTATATTTCTGCCCGTTATTTATTATCATTAAGTGAGGGAATTTTAGATTTATTTAAAATTAAGTCAGGACGTATTGAATTGCGTCGAGAAACCTGCGAAGTGTCAGGATTAATTCGAGATATTGAAGACATTGCCATGCCGTTGGTGCGTCGTAATAGTAATCAATTGGTGATTACTTGTGGTCACGATGTGGGCGCAATGAACACGGATATTACCCGAATTCACCAAATTTTATTAAATTTAATTAATCATATTGCTGAAAATTCTTATAAAGATGAAGTGCGTTTAGTGGTGTCCAGAGAAACTTTAGAAGGTTATGAGTGGATTCGTTTTGAGATTAGCGGCCGTTTATTGGAAATGACGCAGCATGACCGAGAAACCTTACAGCAAAAATTAAAACGCGCTGAAACCTCTACCAGCGATGAACAAGCCGATTTACGTATGGGTTTGGTGATCAGTGCGCACTTGTGGCGTATGCTGGATGGACGCATTTCTGTGGCTTTACAAGGGGATAGAACCCTGTTTATTCTCCATTTTCCTGCATTACCGTAAAATATGAATCTATCCATTTCGCCCACTTCCCCCCCGCACATCATGGGGATTTTGAATTTAACACCAGATTCTTTTTCCGATGGGGGACAATTTTTATCCCAAGATGCTGCACTACGCCGCGCCGAGCAAATGCTGAACGAAGGCGTTGACATCATTGATGTGGGCGGCGAATCGACGCGCCCTGGAGCGCAAAGGGTGAGTGAGGAATTGGAATTGGCGCGGGTTATTCCGGTGTTAGAAAAATTACGCCGTGAATTGGCGGTGGTTTTATCGGTGGATACCAGTAAACCTAAAGTGATGCAAGCAGCCATTGATGCAGGCGTAGATTTAATCAACGATGTCAATGCCTTACAACAGGGAAATGCCTTAGAAATTGTGGCAAATAGTCGCGTGAAGGTGTGTTTGATGCACAAACAAGGCGAGCCACAAACCATGCAACAACAGCCTTTTTATAAGAATGTCGTGTCTGAAGTGCGTGATTTTCTGCAACAACGGGCGCAAATTTGCCAACAAGCAGGGATAACCGCAGAGCGAATTCTAATAGACCCTGGATTTGGTTTTGGTAAAACCGTCGATCACAATTTGCAATTGTTGCGTCACTTGCCCGAATTCACCGCGCTGCCTTATCCTGTTCTTTTGGGCGTTTCGCGTAAATCAACGCTAGGCGCGATCACAGGAAAAGCGGTGGATCAGCGACTTTATGCGGGGTTAGCGGTTGCGGCGTTGGCTTTTTATCAGGGAGTGAAAATAATACGCACGCATGATGTCGCCGCGACTCGTGATGTATTAAAAACCATTCAAGCCATTCTCGCCTGTTAAAATCTATTTTGGAACATAAAATAATGGAGAAAAAACGGCGGAATTTTTGTCGTTTTGCGACGTTTAATGTGTCATTAGCGCGCCAAGAAATGGGAGCGTTATTACGGGAGTTAGAAACACCGCAGCATGAACAATTACAAAAATTAGCGGCAATTATTCAATGGATTCGTCCTGATGTTTTATTGTTGCAAGAAATAGATTATGACGAGAAAGGACGCGCCTTATCTCTTTTTAATCAACATTATCTTAATCACAGCCAATATCAACAATCCCCTATCGATTATCCTTATCAGTGCGTTTTTCCTTCTAATACAGGAATTGCCGTAGATTATCCACCCGAAGAAAAATTAGCGGGGGAATTATATTATCCCACCTTTGGTTTTGGTCATTTTGCGGGTCAATATGCCTTTGCTTTATTATCCAAATATCCGTTATTAACACGACAACAACGCCGTTTTCAATATTTTCTATGGCGCGATATGCCAGAGCCTTTATTGCCGACAATAAATGATTCGGATAAAGCGGCTTTTTTTACGCAAAAATTATGGCCACGTTTTCGTTTATCGTCTAAAAATCATGTGGATATTCCTGTGGTTTTGCCGTGTCGCACGGTGCATTTATTGCTGAGTCATCCCACTCCGCCGCTGTCTCACGTCCTTTCTCCCGCGTTCAATGCGTGCCGTAATCATGACGAAATTCGTTTGTGGCACGATTACCTTTTGCCAGAGCGAAGCGGGTATTTGTATGATGATCAAGGGACATATGGCGGATTGCTGGCGGGAGAATCCGCCGTTATCATGGGTGATTTAAATGCCGATCCAAACGCGGGAGATGGCATTCGTCGTGGTATTCGGGCTTTATTACAGCATCCGCGCTTACACGCAGAAGTGGCTACGGGGCGATGGATTCCGCGCAGTCGCGGCGGACAAACCCATGCGGCGCAACGCAGTTCGTTACCGTTTTCCCGATTGTATTTTGCTAGAGCGCACACGGCCAGTTGGGGCTTGCGGGCGGATTATGTGCTGCCGAGTGATGATTTATCTGTGCGTGCCAGTGGCGTATTCTGGCCGACGTTGGATCAAGCTGAGTTTGCGTGGGTAGCCCATGATGTCAGCTCTGATCACCGTTTGGTGTGGGTGGATGTCTTGGACTGTGTTTAGTCTGACACGCATTTTTATGAATCACATCACGTTGTGATATTCATTGCGCCATCGAATCAGCGCGTTAAATAACCCCTCATCACATGCCACTTGGGCGACTAAAGTCGGAGCTTGCACACCCAACACGTGCGCTTCCGCCAAGACCCGCTCGCTCATGACCACCAAGGGCGTGTGGCGTAACCAGGGTTGACCGTCAAACATGGCAAATAAGTTTTGTAATCCTTCGCGGCTGGTGACGACGGCAATATCAGGTTTTTGTTGTTCCCTCCAATCGGGAGGAATCGGTTGTACGCGGCGATAGACGTTGACATAACTCACTTCAGCCCCACGTAAACGCAAGGATTCCGCTAAAAACTCTCGCCCCCCTTCTCCACGAAAAATCACAATTCGCCGACCGCGAATGATGTCGCTTTGCAATTCGGGACGTTGTAGTAAGGTTTCACTGTTGTACGGTTCTACACCGCATAATACTGATAATTGCTCATGTTCATTTAAATGCTCAAGGGTTTTTTTGCCCACAGTGGCCACTAGGACATTTTTTGGCCACCGTTTTTGCACGTTTAATAAAGTCGGCATGGCATATTGCACCGCATTGACGCTAATAAATATCGCTAAATAAAACCGATCCAATTGCTTGGCCATGTGCTGTAAAGAAGCATTATGAGGAATTTCTACAATTTCAATCACCGGACAAGGCAAAGGTTCTCCCCCCGCATTTTTAATCATTTGACACAAACTCTCTGCTTGATGGGCAGGACGTGTCACTAAGACGCTAATGCCGTCAAGATTATTCATGGTAAAATTCCGTAGAGAAAAAGTTATTTATATTCAATTAATTGTTGCCGTTTTCCTTTGAAGGATTGCCAATAGTAATTAATTTGTCCTATCGCAATCGGTACATGTTGCCATTGACTGTGAATACCGTACCAGAATAAAGTTACTTTATTTTCACTGCGCCAACGATTTTTCCAAGACGTGCGCAAACTCATCGTTAAAAAAAACAAGAGAAAAATAGCCCACGGCCATAATGTCATGCCCACAATAGACGTTATTAATGCAATTAAAAATAAACCACTCCAAATGGTAAAATTACGCCAATTTCTCTGGGCATCGGCTTGCCATAATGGATGCTTGCTGTCACGTAATAAGTTAGACACCTCCGCGTAAGCATGACCCGTACGCACAGCACGTCGCCAGTATTGCCAAGCGTGCGTAATCGCTAAATCGTGTAAGGTCATGGGATGGTCAATGTGGCGAACGCGATAACCCGCAGCACGAATCCGTTGACACATTTCTGGTTCTTCGCCAGCGATGAGATTGGGGTTGTAACCATCGACTTGTTTTAACACATCCCGACGCATTAAGGCATCGCCACCACAAAATGCCACATCGCCCAAAGGATACAACCAGTCCAAATCCAAAGCCCGTTGGTAAATCGACGCATTCGGATACATTTCCCGACGATGCCCAAAAACCACCGCGACATCATTTTCTGTCCGTAACACTTCGTAAGCCGTTTTAACAAAATCGGGGTGCAAAAGGGTATCGCCATCTAAAAATAATACAAAAGGAAACCGTGCGGCGCGCCACCCGGCATTGCGTCCGATGGCGGCGGCGGGGCGTTCGGGTTTGACGGATAATACTTTTGCGCCTAAACCGTGGGCAATTTCACAACTGTTGTCATTGGAATCAGAATCAACATAGATGATTTCCACTTGAGACAAGGCAAAAGGGCTGTTCATGTGTTGTACTGACTGGATGCAGCGTTTTAAACGCTCTCCTTCGTTGCGACCAATGATAACCACGGATAACGCAGGAATCATGCTTTATTCCCTGTAAGTGAGTACTCGGCAGATAAAAACCTACGAAAAAATGCCATCCAGTTGGCACATGACTCTAAAATGTTAAAGGGGTGCAAAGGGGATGGCAGATTTTGCAGGGTGTTGTTTCTGTAAGGTGCGGCCTTATATTATTGTCTGGAATGAGGAAAAGCCATTTTTAACTTTTGGGGACTAACAATTGCTCAAGCGTCGTACCTTCCGCTAAACACGCACGCACCCACAAAGGCTGCTTACCCAGACCTGTCCATGTCTGGTTGGAGTCTTGTGGATTACGGTATTTCACGGGAAATACTTTTTTAGGTTTTTTGGGTTTCTTGTCTAAATCGCCCAAATCATCTAAGTTGAGATCACGAATACGTAATCCGCGTTCTTTCGCCATTTTGCGAATTTTAGTTTTCAGTTCGGATTTGGCATCTTTCTGCGCTTGCAGGATTAATTTTTCAGTCAACTTTTTAACTTCAACCAATTCGGCGGTTGTTAGAGACTGAAGTTGTTTGACAATTTCAGATTGAATCACGATAAATATCCTCTTTGTGGGTGTAGGGGAAAATAGATTGGGTGGATGAATGGTGGACATTGTTAATAGTATTACTCTAATAATAATTCAAATCGTGCAAACACGCAATAGCCTAGTCCATTCGTCGGTAGAAATCTGAATGGTGGACAGTGTGCTTTTCCTTTTATTTAAGGCAATTCTGTGGGTTCAATTTTAATTTTTCCATCAGAGAAATACATTACTTTTTCGCCCAATAAGCCCGTGAAATAATTTGATTATTTAAAAAAAATTGACTCCACTGACCCATTCAAATCATTAAAAGTCACCTTAGTTTTATTTTTAAGCAATAAGGAAAAGTAATTAACGACTTTAATTGAAATTTTTTTATTAAAATCAATAACTTAAATAAGTTAAATTCTGTTTTATTTTTATATCAAAGTAATACTTCTAAGACATAAAAAAATAAGTTTTAGCAGCCTTGAAAATGCGGTAAAAAATGAGAGGTTTTAATTATTTTGGCGCATATTTCTGTTTTACGCAAGTGATCTTGACTATTTTTGAGAAAATTAAACCGCCAAAATTTAGGAAAAACCTGAATCAAAAAACGCAGGATAAAAATTTTCTCTTAGGTTAAATAGATTACAATTTCACAGCCGTTTGCAGAAAGCAATTAACAAGGGGATTTTTATGCAAGGCAAAGGGAATGGAATAAGGGAATTTAAAGCGGATTAAGAATGATTAAGCACAGCGGTGGGGAAATCCCACTCCGTTTGTAGTTCTCAAACGGAGCGGCTATCAGACGAATATGACACTAAGCGATGAGAAAGTTCATTTGTTTTTTTAACTTACCCATGGCGGCTGTTTCGATTTGGCGAATGCGTTCGGCGGAGACGTTGTATTTTGCAGCGAGGTCGTGTAGCGTTGCCTTTTCTTCGGCCAGCCAGCGACTTTGCATAATGTCTTTACTGCGATCATCCAATTGGGCAAATGCGTTTTGTAATGCGGCGTAATGGCGACTTTCCCATTGTTCGGTTTCAATTTGCTGCGCGGGATCGTAGCGGTCATCTTCTAAATAAGCCGCGGGTGCTGGCAAATCGTCATCTTCGGCATCGGCCGGCGGATCAAATGCCGTATCGTGCATACTCATGCGCTTTTCCATTTCCAACACGTCTCGTGTGGAAACGCCCAAATCAGTAGCGACTTGTTCAACTTCTTGTTGTGTCATCCACCCTAAACGTTTTTTCGCACTGCGCAAATTAAAAAATAACTTACGTTGTGCTTTGGTGGTGGCCACTTTGACGATGCGCCAATTGCGCAAAATATATTCATGAATTTCTGCTTTAATCCAGTGTACCGCGAACGTGACTAAACGCACGCCCACACTGGGATCGAAGCGTTTTACAGCTTTCATCAAGCCAACATTACCTTCTTGAATAATATCCGCTTGGGGCAGGCCATAACCGCGATAACCGTTGGCAATATGCAGCACAAAACGCAAGTGTGATAAAACCAGCGTACGCGCCGCATCCAAATCTTGATCACGGTGATAACGCAGGGTTAAAGCCTGTTCTTCTTCCGCAGTGAGAATGGGAATGGCTTTAACGGCTTGGGCGTAGGCTTCGGTATCGTGACCCAAAACCGCAAGTTGTGCGTTTAAACCGAGCGTTAATGCTGTGGACATTGTTGGTTTTCTCCGTTGTCGTTTTGATCTAGCACTCTATTGCAGTGAGTGCTAACAGTATAAGCACTGCGGAGTAAATTTCAAGAGGGAAGCCATCACCCCATCACGATCACAACTTGCACCAAACCAATCAGAAATCCCAACACCGCCCCTATCCATTCGACAAAACGAAATTCTTTAGCCATGACATCAAACACAATTTTTTCTAATTTTTCGATATTGAAAGCGGCGACTTTTTCACTGACAATTTGCTCAATATTAATATCTTGTTTCATGTCTTCGCGCAGTTTTATAATTAATTGTTGTAATAAATCTTCAATATCATCTCGAAAATAAGCGGTTAAATTGTTCAATAGTTTGTCACTGATTGACAATAATAGCGAGTAATCGGGTAATTTTCTTAATAAAACCTGTTGAATATGCTGTTCTAATAAAGCAATAAATTCTGGGCTGGCGGCGCGTTGTTGTAAGCGTTCGGTAATTTCATCAATAGACAATAATTCGCTGGCCACCAAATAACCCAATTTTTTAGCAAAATCTACTTGACGACGGGGAAAGATTCCTTGTATTTTCACGCCGAAAATAATAATAGGATAACGAGGATGAAACAGCATTTTTATGGCTAAATAATTGGTTAAATAGCCAATCACTGCACCTAATAACGGCAACAATAACCAGGTGATTTGCATGATAAGACCTTTTTTCGATTTTTTGCCTGAATCAGAATTAACAGAATTTTAAGAATAAAAAAGCGATTTCTCGCTCCCACGCTCCCGCATGGGAGTGTGCAAATTAATCCAAATCACTTTGCTTTTCTTTTTCTTCATGCTTCAATTGCCGCATCGGACGTAATGCACTGTAAATTGCGCCCACCAAACCAGCACTGTACAAAATCAAAGCTGACCCCATTCCAAAATGGAACAAGAAAACACCCGCAATTAAAATGCTACCAGGAATATAAGCAAATCTTAAAGTCGTATTTAAATCGCGTTTAAACGCATGAGAAAGCTCGAATAAATCCGCTAATTGTTGCAATGAACCACCGCTTAAAACCACCTGCGCACTGTCAGTAGCAATGGTCGTCGCACCACGCATGGAGACGGAAACATCGGCTTGTTGTAGCGCAATAGCATCGTTAATACCATCCCCAACAAAACATACCACACGTCCGCTTGCTTGTAAGGCTTTGATTTGTTCGGCTTTTGCTTCGGGTAACACTTCAGCATAATACTCATCAATGCCCAAACGCGCCGCTAAATGACGAGTGGGCGCGGCATGATCCCCCGATAAAATCGCCAATTTTAACCCGCGAGCATGAAGTTGTGCCACCAAACTTTGTGCTTCGGGACGTAATTGGGTTTGTAATTCCACTGCACCCGCTAACTGACCATCCACCGCGACCATCACCAATGATCCGTCCTGTGTCGCACACCACGTTTGTGCATCTTCTAACAAGGATGGAATTGTAATATTTTGTTGTACCATGAAGCGTAAACTGCCCACGTGTAAAACATGATCTTGATAATTAACCCGTAATCCAAATCCCAGCGAATAATCCACCTCATCAGGCACATCGCAAATTAACCCACGTGCTGCTGCGGCATTTTGAATAGCCCGCGCAATCGGATGCGTTTGGCGGTATTCGGCAATGGCGGCTAAACGCAATACTTCTGACTCCTTCTAATTCCCCAGTGTGTAAATTCTACCGATTTCAGGCTCTTCTTGCGTTAATGTGCCTGTTTTATCAAAAACAACCGTGTCAACTGTCGGTAAAATCTCTAAAGGACGACCTTCTTTAATCAAAATTCCCTGATGGGAAGCCAAGTTAAGATAACTGAGCATATTCAAAGGCGCGGCAAAAAACATCGTAGAACCAAAGCTGCCGTTAAGCACCGCCACGCCACCGCCTACGCCCACCGTCAACATCGCCAAACCACTCGCACCGAGTACAGGTAAAACAAGACGGTCAGCTAATTTTTCACTGTTCATCGCACAGTCAAGACGAGATTGGCTGGCATGGTTTAAAATTTTAGCGATTTGTGCTGCGTTGGTTTGCTCGCCTGTTTGCTCAACGCGCACGTGTAATTTTCCTGATAAAACAAGGGTTGACGCAAATACGGTATCGCCTATTGTTTTTTCTATCGGTTGCGATTCGCCGGTTAAACGGTGCTGATCCACTGTCGCCGCGCCATCCACCACGTGGCCGTCAATTGGCACAGACTGCCCTGCGCTTAACACCACAATGTCACCTATTTGTAATTCATTAAAAGCCATTTCCACTTCCACGCCATCGACCCACACCCACACTTTATCAGGTGGATGTAGCGCAAATGCACCCACTAAGGCTTGGCGTGAATACGCTTCACTGCGTGCCGACACTTTAAACGCCAAAAACATCACCGAAATAAACAGGCTACCAATCACATAAAAACCCGCAAGAAAATTGGCTAATACCCCTAAAAACGCAAAAAGTCGATATTGCAACCGTTTTTCTTGAAATAACACCTGCAAACTACGATACGCTATCGGCCCCATGAGATACGCCAAACCAACCGCATTCAAAATCAATAACGGCGGATACACCAAAGCCCCCGCAGTCGCCACGCCCACATTCAACACAGATAAACCTAATTTGCGATTAAGTGCTTGTTCTTCTTCACTATATTCGCCTGCAAATTCTTCTAACTGCTGTTCGCGTTTCTGCGTGTTTAGACGTTTATCCACATGCGTGCGAATCCACTGTTGATAACCTTGATCCAGACGCTCTAACGTACTTTGGGTTTTTTCTTTCATTGCCTGTTTTTTCTCTGGGGGTAAATGGCGATAGGCGGCTGTGCCAGCAATACCCGCAATTAACAATGGAATTAGTGGAAACATCATGACCTCACGATATTGATTTGTATGATAAAATCTCGCCTTATTGTGCAGATTTCATTCCTTATTTGTTATAGAATTGCAGCCCATTATTCTCACCATTGACGAATTGAATAAAATTTATGATGCGTTTCTTTTTCTCTCTAATGGGTGTTTTATTGTATAGCGTTGTGGCGGTTGCGGAGGGTATTCAGGTTCATGTAGAAATACATGGTATAGATGATCCCCTGTTGAGCAACGTCCGTGCGCTATTAACCATTGAAAAACAAAAACAAAGTCCCCGTTTAACCGAATCTTCCATTCAGCGGATGCACCAAACCGCCGAACAGGAAATTGCGCAGGCTCTGCAACCATTTGGTTATTATCGTCCCACGATTGAAGCACAGTTGCAGCCCCCAGTCGCCGACCAAAACACATGGCAAGCCCGTTATCACATCACCGCCGGTGACGTGATGCCCGTTGCTGCGGTGACATTAACGCTGCTTGGGGAGGGAGAACAAGACGCTTTTTTGCAGAATAGTTTAAAACAATTTCCTATTAAAATTAACGATCCTTTGGCGCATTTAACTTATGAGCAGGCTAAAAAAAATATGTTAAATGCCGTCCAAGATCGCGGTTATTTAGAAGCCAATTATAGCCTGAGTCGGATTGTGGTGGATATGCAGGCTTATGCTGCCACGATTCAACTGACTTTAGACACGGGAAAACGTTTTCGTTTTGGAGCAGTGACGTTTGAACAGGAAACTTTTGAGTTTGAATCTGATTTTTTAGACAATTTTTTGACGTTTAAGCCGGGTGATTATTATTCGGCACAACAATTTATTGCTTTTCGTAATGCGTTAAGCAGCAGTGGTTATTTCGATCAAGTGAATTTGGAACAAGAAAATATCACCACAGATTCTGACGGCCATCCGATGGTGCCATTACGGGTTAAATTAAAGCCGTTAAAAAAGAATAAATACCGCATTCGTTTAGGTTACGGCACAGATACCCAATTGCGTGGCAAATTAGACTGGGAACGCCGCTATATCAATGATGACGGCCACCGTATGCAAGCAGGATTAATTGCCGTTCAAGAAAAACGTCATTTAGTATCTTCTTTAGACTATTTAATTCCTGTTAAAAATCTAAATAAAGATTATTGGAATTTTGGCTTGCGTTATGAAGGATTTGATTATGGTTTTAAAGATTTTGGCTTAGAGGAAGGCGGCGATACACGCTTACAAAGTATTGCTTTATCGACAGGACGACATTATCCGCGTCGTTTATTGAATCGTTGGAGCGTTCAAGAAAGTTTAACGGTAGAGTATTTAATTGAAGATTATAATTTATTAGAAGTGATTTTTGATGATCCATTGCGGCAAAGTGTTTTTATTCGCAATCGCCCTGAAATGGCACAAGCCTTAAACCCACAATTAAAAACCCTAGTCCCTGGTATCCAGTGGAGATATATAAAAACCGATGAGAAACCTTTTAGCCAACGTGGCCAACAATTTAGTTTTTCTATAAAAGGCGCATTAAATGGTTTCTTATCCACTTCTTCTTTTATACAAACCCGGGTGCAAGGTAAATATATTCATGGTCTTTTTAGTCCGAGCAATCGTGTTATTTTTCGTGCGGATATTGCCTATACTCATGCAGAGACGCAACCCATTTTTAGCCAAGTGACGCATGATATTCCCCAATCTTTACAATTTCGTACAGGTGGCGACCGCAGTGTGCGCGGATATGGCTTTGAATCGCTAAAAAGTCCGAATAATTTACTCTATGCTAAACATTTATTAGTCGGCAGTATTGAATTTGAACAAATGGTGATCGATAAATGGAGCGCGGCTTTATTTTATGACACAGGAAATGCGTTTAATTCCTTTTCCGATATGTATTTAAAAGAAAGTATTGGCTTGGGGATTCGTTGGTATTCGCCTGTGGGGCCAGTGCGTTTGGATGTGGCGCATCCTTTGAATGATGAGAATGCCGATGGTTTTCGGATTCATATTAATATTGGGCCTGATTTTAGTTGGTAAATGTGTCTTTATTTATTGCGTTAAAGGAGTTTTCATGATGCTGTGGAAAAGAATGGTATTAATGTCTTTGGTGCTGTTTATTTTTGGTTGTGCGACTTCGCCATTAGGACGCAGTCAATTCGCTTTTTTACCCGCAGAACAAATGGATATTATGGGGGAAGAGGCTTTTTTGAATCTTAAACAAGAAATGCGTTTAACCAAAAGTGCTTCTTTAAGTAATTATGTCACTTGCGTTTCGGGTGCAATTATTGATGTCAGTCAATCTTCTATTCCTCATTGGGAAATTGCGGTTTTTGAAGAACCCACCGCCAATGCTTTTGCGTTACCGGGGGGAAAAATCGGTGTGCATACGGGATTGTTCCAAGTGGCCAAAACCCCCCATCAAATGGCCACTGTGATTGGGCATGAAATTGCTCATGTATTATCCAATCATGGCAATGAGCGCGTCTCACAACAGTTTGCCGTAGAACAAGGACTGGCGTTGGTGCAAGCCTTAGCCAATGTACAGACGGAAACGGGACAATTGTTAATGGGATTGTTGGGGGTGGGGGCGCAATTGGGGATTTTGATGCCCTATAGTCGCGTACAAGAAAGTGAAGCGGATATTTTAGGCTTGCATTTGATGGCGCGGGCAGGATTCGATCCACGAGAAAGCGTAGCACTTTGGCAAAATATGGCCAGTAGCGGCGGCGGTGATGCGCCTGAATTTCTCTCTACCCATCCGTCTCATCAAACACGTATTTCTGAGTTGCAGAATGCCATTCCTTATGCGATGCAGTTATACGAACAAGCACAGCGCAGCGGTCGCCGTCCCAATTGTCGCATGTCATAGCACAAAAAAAAGAGCCTCTCACCAGCATCCTGCTAACGAGAGGCCAACCAACCCAACAAGGAGAAACAGATGACTTTAATTACTTAAATTATATACAAGGTTCATGCCACATTCTTATTTTTTAATTCAAAAAACAACCTTCTCATAATCACTTGATTAGTAAATAATTATTTCGGTTAATCACGGTAAAGCCGTGTTTTATTTTTCTTCTTTATGCCGATGTTGTCGCAAAGCAAACGAGAACACGGAGCGATTTTTAACTTTTTTGTGTAATCATGACATTATTCTCTGCACAACAACTGTTGGCGATATTAAAACAATACAACTTACAAGGTCGTTTGTGGGTGGCGTATAGTGGGGGTTTGGATTCGACGGTGTTGTTACATGCGCTGCATGAAATAAGACACCATTTGCCAATTGAGCGCGTGTGTGCCGTGCATGTGCATCACGGTTTACATCCCGATGCCGATCAATGGGCGCGACATTGTCGGCAATTTTGTCGGTCACGGCAGATTTTTTATCAGGTGTGCCGCGTGGATGCGCGGGCGCGAACAGGCGAAAGTGTGGAAGCACGAGCGCGGGATTTGCGTTATCGGGCGTTGGGTGTGTTGTTGCGTCGCCATGAGACGGTGTTGACCGCTCAACATGCCGATGATCAGGCTGAAACGGTTTTATTACAATTGTTGCGCGGGGCAGGAACGGCAGGCTTGTCAGGAATGGCAGCTCGTAGTGCGTTAGGAGAAGGGTGGCGAGTGCGGCCATTGTTGTCGTTTACACGAACACAGCTATTAGGCTACGCTAAAGCGCAGGGTTTAACGTGGATCGAAGACGAAAGCAATCAGGATTTACGCTATGACCGTAGTTTTATTCGTCAAAAAATAACTCCCTTATTGCGCAAACGTTGGCCGAGTTTTGCCCAAACACTGTCGCGCTCGGCTGAACTTCAGGCAACGGCAACGCGTTTGTTGCGGGATTGTGCGCGTTTGGATTGGTTGTTATGTCGTGGGGAAACGGATAAGCAGTTGGATATAGCCACATTGCTCAGTTTGTCCAGCGAACGACAAGAACAGGTGTTGCGTTATTGGTTGAATGCGCTGAAGTTTTCTATGCCGTCTCGGGTGAAGTTGAGGGAAATCAGAGAGATGTTGTGTCAGGCAAAAGCGGATAGGCAGCCTGTGGTGAAGTGGGAAGGGGTGGAGTTGCGTCGATGTCGTGGGCAGCTTTATGCGATGTTGCCGTTGCCGCCGCGTCCGCCGCGCTGGGAGGTGCAGTGGGATTTGCAGCAGCCGTTACGGTTGCCGTTGGGGGAGTTGCGTGCGGAATGTCGGCGCGGTGCGGGTTTGTTGTCGGATCAGGTGAGCTTGCCGCTGCGGGTGAGATTACGTGAAGGGGGGGAGCGGTGGTTATCGGAGGGGCATCATCGACGGTTAAAAAAGCAGTTACAGGCTTTATCTTTTCCGCCGTGGTGGCGTGCTTATTTACCTTTGTTGTATGCAGAAAATGAGTTGTTATGGGTAGCAGGCGTGGGCGTGGGCGATGTTCCACGCACGACAGGCACGGATCAGGGGTGGTTTATTTGGTGGTCGGTGTGATTTTTTTGGGGGCGATGCTTATACCAAAAAGATAGGGTTCGTAGAATCCCTATTTTGTCAGAATCAGAATTTACAGACACAAGAATTTTCAAAATTGACTCTTGCAAGTCGTTTATTTTCAATAGATTTTTTATTCTTTAATTCTGAAAATCCTAAAATTCTGTAAATTCTGATTCTGACAGAAAAATTTTATGAATGACTTAATTTTGGTATAGTGTGAATTCATGACGCGGCGCGTCTGGACGGCATTCCTACATGGCATGTAGGAACGAGGACGGTACGGATCGACAAAAATAATACCCTTCTCACCCCACCACTTCTGGCCACCGTTCTGCTGCATTTTTCTTGACTACGGGCTGTTTCCACAGCAAATACAACGCAGGCATCACGAATAAAGACAATAACGGCGCAGTCACCATTCCGCCGATCATCGGTGCGGCAATACGTTGCATTACTTCAGAACCCGTCCCCTCCGTTAAAAAAATCGGAATTAACCCGACAATTAAGGTTAAAACCGTCATCGCTTTAGGACGAACTCTCAACACTGCACCTTCCATAATTGCCGCTTTTAATTGCGCATGGGTATATAAACGATTTTCGGCTTGATATTGCTTTAAAGCATTATCCAAATAAACCAACATAATCACGCCAAATTCCGCCGCAACACCCGCTAATGCAATAAAACCCACCGCCACCGCCACCGACCAATTAAATCCCAATAAATAAATTAACCAAAATCCACCCACTAAAGCAAATGGCAATGTCACCATCACCAATATCGCTTCACCGATTCGATTAAAGGTTAAATAAAGCAGAATAAAAATAATCATTAAAGTCAATGGCAAGACTTGCTTTAACCATTCCTTAACCCGCAACATATATTCATATTGTCCAGACCACACCAAAGAATAACCCGCAGGTAATGACAAACTTTCCCGCACATGTTGCTGCGCCATTTCAATATAACGACCTAAATCAACTTCTGGAGAAACATCCACAAAAGTCCAACCATTTAAGCGCGCATTTTCACTGGTCAACATCGGCGCGCCTGACGTTATTTTAATCTCAGCAATTTGATCCAAAGGGACTTGCATTCCATTGGGCAATATCAACGGCAATCGCGCCAATCCATCAAAACTATCGCGCAATTCTCGCGGAAAACGAATAGAAACAGGATAACGCTCTCGTCCTTCCACCGTTTGCGTAATGGTCATGCCACCCACAGCAATGCTAATCATTTCATTGATTTCATTGATATTTAACCCAAAACGCGCCGCAGCCACCCGATCAGGAATAATCTCAATATAACGCCCATCAGCCACGCGCTCAGAATAAGCCGAACGTGTCCCCGGTAAGGCCATTAAAATGCGTTCTAATTCCTGTCCAATTTTCTGAATCACGTCTAAATCTGCACCCGATATTTTAACACCCAAAGGCGTTTTAATTCCCGTCGCTAACATATCAATTCGCGTTTTAATCGGCATCACCCAAGCATTCGTGACACCGGGAATATTAACCACGTGATCGAATTCTTCAATTAAACGTGCTAAGGTCATGCCTTCTCGCCATAATTCGGGCGGATGTAATTGAATCACCGTTTCTACCATATTTAATGGCGCAGGATCGGTGGCCGTATCTGCTGCTCCCATTTTTCCAAACACACTTTTAACTTCAGGAAAACTGGCAATTAAGCGATTCGTTTGTTGTAACAATTCCTGCGCTTTACCAATTCCAATACCGGGCAAAGTGGTTGGCATATACATCAAATCGCCTTCAAATAATTCAGGCATAAATTCAGAACCTAAACCCTGCTCAAATCGCGCTAATAACGGATAATCCGCAAACTGATTGCGCCAAAAATGCGTGGTTTCTTCCTGCCACAAATCAACTTGAGATAACCATTTTTCGCGCCAACTATGCTCTATAGGTTCATCCCAAATCATTTGGCTCATTTGAACTGGCCAACGCAAAGGTTCAAATAAACCATTTAAGCCTGAAATTGGAATAGCAATGGAAAAAAACATTAAAAAAGCAAGCAATAACGTCGTGCGCGGCAATATTAATACTAATTGCAAAAAAGGACGATAAATTGCAATTAATAAAAGATTTAATGGGTTACTGTCTTCTTTAGGAATGTGACCGCGAATAAAATAACCCATTAATACAGGAATTAACGTCACTGCTAAACCTGCGGCCGCAGCCATCGCATACGTTTTAGTAAAAGCCAATGGCGCAAATAATCGTCCCTCTTGTGCTTCTAAAGCAAAAACGGGAATAAAACTTAATGTGATAATTAATAGAGAGAAAAATAACGCAGGTCCCACTTCATTCGCAGCACGATGAATCACTTGCCAATGTTCCTCAGTGCTAATGGTGCGATGTGGATGCTATAATTGCCAGCGTTCCAGATGCTTATGCGCATTTTCCACCATCACAATCGCCGCATCCACCATCGCACCAATCGCAATGGCAATTCCCCCCAAAGACATTATGTTGGCATTAATACCCTGCGCATTCATAATAATAAATGCCGTCATAATTCCCAAAGGTAAACTGATAACGGCAATTAAAGCAGAACGCAAATGAAACAGGAAAATTAAACACACTAATGCCACAACAATTAGTTCTTCTATTAATTTCTGTTTTAAATTATCAACAGCCCGTAAAATTAACCCTGAACGATCATAAGTCGTGACAATGTCTACTCCATTGGGCAAGCTGTATTTTAACGCCTCTAACTTGTCTTGCACGCGGCGAATGGTGGCCAGCGCGTTTTCGCCATGACGCATGACAACGATGCCGCCTGTCACTTCGCCTTCGCCGTCTAAATCGGTGACAATGCGGCGCATTTCAGGGCCGAGTTGCACTACAGCCACATCGGATAAGCGGATCGGCGTGCCTGAAGAAGTCACGGTTAAAGCAATTTGTTCAATATCTTCAATATCTTGGAAATAGCCGCGTGAGCGAATCATGTATTCGGCTTCTGCCCATTCGATGACAGAGCCGCCGACTTCTTGATTGGCATTTTTCACGGCAGCAATCACTTGCGATAAAGGTAAATTATAAATACGTAATTTATCGGGATCGACTACGATTTGGTATTGCTTTACTGCGCCACCCGCGGTAGCGACTTCGGCTACACCGTGTACACTTTGTAACTCGAATTTTAAAAACCAATCTTGTAACGCCCGTAATTGTGATATATCGTGTTGTCCCGTGCGATCCACCAGCGCGTAACTGAAAATCCAACCCACCCCCGTCGCGTCCGGCCCCAAAGCCGGCTGTACGCCATCGGGTAAACTCGCAATCGCTTGATTTAAATACTCTAAAACCCGCGACCGCGCCCAGTAAATATCTGTCCCATCAGCAAAAATCACGTAAACGTAAGATTCACCAAAAAACGAATACCCCCGCACGGTTTGCGCCCCCGGCACCGCTAACATGGTTGTTGTAATCGGATAAGTGACTTGATCTTCCACCACTCGCGGCGATTGGCCGGGATAACTGGTTTTAATAATCACCTGCACATCGGATAAATCAGGAATGGCATCTAATGGCGCATTTTTTACCGCAATCCATCCCCAAGCCGCTAAAATAACCGTCGCAATTAACACTAAAAAACGATTTTTAATTGACCAATAAATAACATGTTTTAACATGATCAGATACCTCGATTAATGATTGTGAGCGGTGTCAGATTGCGCTTGTTGAAAACGCAAAAAACTGGCTTGTAAATTAGCTTCAGAATCAATTAAAAATTGACCTGAAATCACCACCACATTATTTTCTGTTAAACCAGAAGTGATCTCGATCTGATCTTTTTCCCAAATTCCTGTTGTTACATCAACAGCTTGAAATCGTCCATCACCCAATGCGGTGATCACGGCTTCTCGTTGTCCTGTGACAATCAGGGCTTGTTTAGGAATGGTTAATACATTGGTTTTAGGTTCGCCATAAATGGTAATTTTAGCGAACATATTGGGTTTTAATTCCCGTTTTGGATTAGGAAAATGTAGGCGTGCTTTTAAAGTTCTAGTCACAGGGTCTAATTCAGGATATAAATAATCCACTGTTCCCTGCCAACTTTGGTGCGGACGAGCCGTTACATTCATTTCTGCTTTTAAGCCTACTTTAACCCAGTCTAATTGCTGTTCAAAAACATCAACAATAACCCACACCTGTGATAAATCGGCAATGGTATATAATTCCGTTTCAGGCTTAACAAACATACCTTCACGCACGCCAATCGCAGTCACAACGCCATCTTGGGGGACTAAAATGGGATAATTGGCTTGAGATTGTTGGTTTTTTTCCAGATTTTTTATAAATGATTCGGGAATACCAAATAAACGCAAGCGATTGGCCGCGCCCTCGCGCACCCGCGACGGTTGAATTCCAGAGACTTGGGTGCGTAATGACACCAAAAAATCTTCTTGTGCAGCCAATACGGCGGGCGAATAGAGTTGTAGAAGAGTGTCGCCTCGTTTTACGGGATCGCCCAGCGCACGGACATGTAAACGTTCTACCCAGCCTTCGGCACGAGCGTGAACATGGCTTAAACGATCTTCGTCGTAAGTCACTGTGCCGACAGTTTGAATGGTTTTGGCGAGGGTGTTGCGTTTTACGTGTGCGGTTCTTACGCCAATATTTTGTTTTACATTTGGCTCAATAGTGACTACGGGTAATGGGGGAATTTCCTGAGTAGCAGGAGAAGAACTGGGCGAAGATACGGCAGAATCGGATACAGTGCTTGATTGTGTACTGGAACTGGTTTTTTGTTTTACCAATGCCATGCCACAAATGGGACAATTCCCCGGTTTGTCGCTGATGATTTGTGGGTGCATCGGGCAAATGTAAGTCGGGTCTAAATGTTTAACGGCGTGTTCTAATGCGGTTTCTGTGGCTGTGTTATCGGGGGATTTTGGGGCTTCGCAGCCGCTGAAAAGCAGCAAAAATAAACCCGAACACAGCACGAACCCTGACAGATGACGTGTCATGATAATGTCCTCTTTATGATAAATAAATCAAGTGGTTATATACCAAAATTAAGTCATTCATAAAATTTTTCTGTCAGAATCAGAATTTACAGAATTTTAGGATTTTCAGAATTAAAGAATAAAAAATCTGTTTAAAATAAACGACTTGCAAGAATAAATTTTGAAAATTTTTTAATTCTGTAAATTCTGATTCTGACAAAATAAAGGTTTTATAAATCACATCATCTTGCTATAGTGATTTTTTACACGAGAACAAGAATGGGCGGCCGATGTTCGGGGCTGATGATGTGAGAACGAAAGCGGTGGGTTAAACCCTTGATAAAAGTATCACTTGCCAGTGGCGGCAATAGGAATAGATGCGAAAACGAGACCGCATGGCGGGTGAGATGACAAAGACTACATGTGTCACAATTTTGTGTTCTAGGTGCGTCAGGAGTGGAATCGACGGATGTTTCAGTATTACATGAAGGCAGAAAAGCCACTACGGTCGTGTCGATTTTTGTGCCTTGTCCCAAGCCTAACACAGGCATTCGCGCAGCCACCATCCCTTGCAGCAACAACAGCAGCAGCAAGAAATACATCAACAGGCGAGAACGGCGATGTCCACTGATCATGAGAGAAGCATTCCTTTTCGATTCATCCTTATGATTATCGCCGATCTTCGCCCAATTGTCTTTACCTTTGTTTCTTTAACTGAACAAAAAATGAAAAACTGCTATACCAAAAAGATATGATTCATAGAATCCTTATTTTGTCAGAATCAGAATTTACAGAATTTTAGGATTTACAGAATTAAAGAATAAAAAATCTGTTTAAAATAAACGACTTGAAAGAATAAATTTTGAAAATTCTTGTGTCTGTAAATTCTGATTCTGACCAAAAGATGTTTTTATGAATCAGATTTTATTGGTCTAAATAAACCACAAAAATTTAGCAATTTTTCTAAAAACTCACGAAATAGGTAACGTAAATTAAGAGAAAAAAAGAGGAATATTTCTTTAAAAAAGAAGAATATCCACGCATTTGGGAAGAGAAATTAAATACACTCTATGCCTTAATTAAGGAGTGGTTATTTGATCTTTCTCCTGATGTGAAAGTGCTTTGGTTTAAAGAAGAATATGCACTCATGCCTGAACTTTATCCCGACATTAATTATGATTATTACAACCCAAAAGTTATTTTCATTCGATTTTTTAATAACGAAGTAATTTCATTACATCCTGCCAGCATCGATATTGTAAATGGATTTGGTAGAGTTGATATTAAGTCAGATTCTGATACGTGGTTTTTGGTGGCCAAGGAAAAGGACACTGACGAGTGGTTATTGGTAAATTCCTATACCAATTTTTTCAGAGTCGTATAATAATACTTTTTAAATAGGAGAGAATAATGAACAAGAGATATGAAGATTTAGAAGAGTTAATGTCAACAGGTGAAGCGAGAGAAGTGAAGCGAGCGATGGCAGTAAGAATGTCTTTGCTTGGTTTTGTGCGTGCGGAAGCGGCTTTAGCGTGTTGTGTCAGTGTGCAATTTGTGGATAAATGGAAAGCCATTTATTTAGCGTCAGGGGTGGAAGGATTAAAGTTAGCGTATAAAGGCTCGCCAGGGTATTTAAAGCCGCGTGAACGAGAAGATGTGATTAATTGGATACAAGAAAAGAAGACAATAACAATAGAGGAACTAAAGAGATACTTAAAAGAGGAGTATGATGTTTTCTATTCTTCAAATACTTCTTATACTAAATTATTAGAAGAAGCGAATTTAAGTTATAAGAAGACACACAAAGAGAATTCGGCAAAAGATGAGGTAAAAGTAGAAGCTAAAAAAAAAGAGATTAAGGATTTAATAGATAAGGAGCGTGAACAGATAGAAAGTGGAGAGGTAATGTACTGGATGCAAGACGAAAGCCATCAGTTGTGGGGAGATATTTGTGGTTATGTTTGGTCGAAAAAAGGAGAAAGAACGTCAATAAAGATGAGTAATTATCGCACTTCTCAAACGTGGTATGGAGCGGTGAATATTTATACGGGAGAATTTATTTTAGATAGGGCAAAGAAAGCTGATACAAAATATACGATAGACTTTATTAACTGGCTCATTTACAGATATAAAGAAGCCCGTCATGTGATTATTTGGGATGGTGCAAGTTATCATCGTTCTGAAGGTTTAAGAACTTATTTAGAGAAATTAAATGGGGGACTTCCAGAATCAGAATGGAAAGTTCGTTTATTAAGATTTGCGCCCAATGCCCCAGAGCAAAATCCAGTCGAGGATATTTGGCTTCAAGGTAAGAATTGGGTCAGAAAGAATTTTCATCGTCTATCAAGCTTTAAAGAAGTCACTAGTATGTTTGAGACCTTTTTGTCAGGTAAAGTGTTTAAGTTTAATAAAATTAAACAGTATCTTATACCTAATATCTAGCTAGATATTAGAACTTAATTTGTTTTTATATCTCACATAATTTTGGTATATACAGGACAAGAATTTAATTTGACTAAGGAAATTTTTAGAGAAAAAATTATTTTTGAATTTGTGAGTGGATTTTAAAGTCATGGCATTTTCTTATTGTTTTTATCCATTATGAACATTCAATCAACAAGTTGTTACACTTTTAATATTGTACTTGCTGGGCTATTGAATTGTATGTTGACAGAGTAATTGGTCTGGCGTAAAATACATACGACATGATTTGTATTTTTTTATAATCGTATTAATCACAAAACGCTTGGGAGTATTTATGGGTAATGATGAAGAATTAAGAGCTAAAATTGATCAAGCTCGCAAACACTGTAGAGTACATTTAAATCCTCATGAAAATATTCAAGATTTATATCCAGTTGAACAACAAGTGGATAAATACCTCAGTTTTTTTAGAAAACACATAGAGGCTATGGGAGGAAAATTTGAAGTAACTGTTACCTTTCCTGAACTGGGGGAAACTGCTGACTTTACTTTCTCAACCTATAAACCCGAAACAAAACCTAGTAAACCTAAAAAAAAGCGTAAGCATGGGGAAAATGCTGAAGATTCGTCGTCTGTAGAAAGTAGCGAGAGTTCATAATTGGAAAACTCTAGCAGTTAGTGCTAGACTTTTTTCTGTTGATTAGTTGTATTAGGAGTTTAGATGTAGATGTAATTGTAGGAGCTTGGATGTAGATGTAATTGTAGGAGCTTGGATGTAGATGTAATTGTAGTGTTCATGTTCTGTAAAAGTGAAAATAAAGCCCGTCCCCTCGAATGGGGTGGACTGAATGGGATATATTCTTTTCACCTTTATTAAGGAAAAAACATGAAGAATACAACTATTACTTTTAGAAATGATTTACGCAGCGACTTTTATGAAGATAAAAAATTAGTCAAGGAAGAAATTGAAAAACGGTTAACTTCACCTCGTTGGTTTCGTGTAGTTGAAAGACGTGATCCAGAAAAAATGCGATTAGATCTTATCGGTAATGACTGGAAATCAGTCAAACAATTTATAAAGTCTATCAAAATAGATAATCTTGAAGATATTTTGGAAGACGAACATGAAAGATTTAAAGGGCAACTTCTTTTTCAATTCAATTGTTTCCATAATGGTACTAATATTTATATCAAATTAAAGTTTCTAAAAAATCGTAAAATTAAAATAATATCTTTCCACCCTTAAAAATAAATCTAACAAAAACTTCTAATTAATCACCTGCCAGCCGGGCGAGCAGTAAAAAAGCCCGGCACCGTCTCTTAGCTATATCAGTGAATCTGATGTAACAATGCTAGTAATTCATGAACTATTAACCAAGCTAAACATTGTCCAAATGGTTGATATGGGTTTAAAAAATAAGGAGTTTTTATGGCCGTAAAACTAACTGCATCAGGACGAGTCGTTAATATTAATCCCCCTACTCGTTTAAGCAAAAAACAACGTGATAGTATTTCGTTAATTCCTGTTGATGAGGCGCGCATTCGTGCAATTGAAGAAACTTTTAAAAACGTGAAAGTTTCAAAAATGGCTCTTGATGTTGTAAAGAAGAAAAATGGAGGGTAATTATTGAATACCACTTACGAATTAATTGAACTTTCAAGCGAAGTTTACGTTACGAGCGAAATGAGGAAGTTCAATTGTGAAAACGCTTTGGAGGAGAAATTGATAAAAAAATTTCTGAAAGACTCAAATAAAGGAGTTACCAAGATTTATTTGCTTAAAAGTCCTGAATTATATGTTGGATTTGTTGCGCTGTCTGTTTCTCGGCTTAATAACGACCCTGTTGTTCTTATCGACTATTTGTATATTCAAACTATCTTCAGAAAAAAAACAATTAATGAGTTGGGTGATATAAAACCCTCTGAATATCTTGTCAAATTTGCAATTAGTTGTGCTTTAGAAGTTAAAAAAATTGTTGCTGTGCGTTTTGTACTTTTGCAAGCTGCACATGATAAATTAATTGATTTTTACGAAAAATCCGGTTTTAAAAAATTAGAAGGCACAAAAGACGCTTGGATGATCTTCCGCCTCTCCAAAGACCAATAACCCCACCCCTCCCAAACTCCCCCAAAAAAAATCCCCCACCCCCAAAACTTTATCCCATCATTAACAAATTAAATGAATCACAAAAACTGTCCTTAATCCTGTTAAATAACAATAATAACAAGCACTTAAAAATACCGCTGCTTTATCACGATAGAATCCATAAGCCGAATTTATCGCAACACCCTTTTTCTCCGCCGTAAAAACCGTACAATAGCCCCGTTGTTACCGACAACAAACCACGATTTCCCCGCGCAAAACACGCCAAAGAAATCACCCCACCAAAAAACGCTTGAACCTATTTTTTTCATCATAACAAGCGTGCAAAATACAAAGGAGAGTCCCCCAATGGCTGAGTCTTATTCAGACCTCGATCCCCAAGAAACCCAAGAATGGCTGGATGCCCTCGATGCCGTACTGGCACAAGAAGGCACAGAACGCGCCCATTATCTGTTAGAACAACTGGTTGATAAAGCGCGTCGTTCGGGAGCTTACCTGCCTTACAAAGCCAATACCGCTTACGTCAACACCATCCCGCGCCATCAAGAAGAACATACCCCTGGCGATCCTGAACTCGAATGGAAAATTCGCTCATTAGTCCGTTGGAACGCGCTGGCGATGGTCGTGCGCGCCAATCGCAAAAGCAGCGAATTAGGCGGCCATATCGCTACGTTTGCCTCAGCCGCAACGCTTTATGATGTTGGATTTAATCACTTTTTCCACGCGCCCACCGCCGAACACGGCGGCGATCTGGTTTATATTCAAGGTCATGCCGCACCCGGTGTTTATGCGCGGGCGTATTTAGAAGGGCGTTTGACCGAACAACAATTAGATCATTTTCGTCAAGAAATCGCCCACGAAGACGGCTTATCTTCTTATCCGCATCCGTGGTTAATGCCTGATTTTTGGCAATTTCCCACCGTGTCTATGGGATTGGGTCCGTTGATGGCAATTTATCAAGCGCGTTTCATGAAATACTTAAATGATCGCGGCATCATCAACGCCACCCACCGCAAAGTCTGGGCTTTTATGGGCGATGGCGAAATGGATGAACCCGAATCCCTCGGCGCGATTGCCTTAGCCGCACGAGAAAAATTAGACAATCTCATTTTCGTAGTCAACTGCAACTTGCAACGCTTAGACGGCCCCGTGCGCGGCAACAGCAGTATTATTCAAGAATTAGAAGCCGATTTTCGCGGATCAGGCTGGAATGTGATCAAAGTCATTTGGGGATCAGCGTGGGACCCGTTATTGGCCGCGGATAAAGACGGCTTATTGCGCAAACGCATGGAAGAAGCCGTTGATGGCGAATACCAGAATTTTAAAGCCAAAGGTGGGGCTTATACTCGTGAGTATTTCTTTGGCAAATACCCCGAATTAAAAGCAATGGTCGCCAACATGACTGATGAAGACATTTGGCGACTCAATCGCGGCGGCCACGATCCGCATAAAGTCTATGCCGCTTATGCCGCTGCCATGAGACATACGGGACAACCCACTGTTATTCTTGCCAAAACCGTCAAAGGCTACGGCATGGGACCCGCAGGCGAAGGCCAAAACATCACCCATCAACAAAAGAAAATGGGAACAGAAGATTTACGTTCTTTTAAACGTCGTTTTAATATTCCCATTGCCGACGAGCAAATTGCCGACGCGCCTTATTATCGCCCGGCGGAAAATAGCCCAGAAATTCAATATTTACAACAATGTCGTCAGGCTTTAGGGGGATATTTACCCGCTCGCCAACGCAAAGCGCGCCCGCTTAATTTACCGCCTTTAGATGACTTATTCGGTACGGTATTAGCGGGCAGTGGAGATCGAGAACAATCGACGACAATGGTTTTTGTGCGCTTACTGACCGCATTAACCCGCGATAAAAACTTAGGACGGCACATTGTCCCGATTGTGCCTGACGAATCGCGTACTTTTGGTATGGAAGGGATGTTTCGTCAATTGGGCATTTACTCTTCTCAAGGTCAGTTATACGAGCCGCAAGACGCGGATCAATTAATGTATTATAGAGAAGACAAACAAGGACAAATCTTACAAGAAGGCATCAACGAAGCAGGCGCATTTTCTTCTTGGATGGCTGCGGGGACGGCGTATAGCAATCATGGTGTGATCATGATTCCGTTTTTCATTTTTTACTCCATGTTTGGTTTCCAACGGGTGGGCGATTTGGCGTGGGCAGCGGGAGACATGCAAGTGCGTGGTTTCCTCATCGGTGGCACGGCAGGGCGTACGACTTTGGCGGGAGAAGGTTTACAGCATCAAGACGGCCACAGCTTGTTACAAGCCGCCACCATTCCTAACTGTATTTCTTATGATCCGTGTTTCGGCTACGAAATGGCCGTGATTATTCACGACGGATTAAGACGCATGGTCAGCGAACAAGAAGATGTGTTTTATTACATCACGGCCATGAACGAGAATTATCTGCAACCCGAAATGCCTAAAGAATCAGGAATTCAAGAAGGTATTTTAAAAGGCTTATATCGCTTAAAAACTAGCGCATTGCAAGATGCAAAAAAAGTGCAATTAATCGGCAGTGGTACGATTTTACGCGAAGTGATTGAAGCCGCAGCCTTATTGGCACAAGACTTTAATATTGCAGCGGATATTTGGAGCGCGACCAGTTTCAACGAATTGCGTCGTGAGGGTTTAGACGTGCAACGGTGGAATTTATTAAACCCCGAAAAGAAAGCGCGTAAAACTTACGTTGAACAGTGTTTTCAAGACTGTAAATCACCCATTATTGCCGCGACGGATTATATTAAATTGATGGCGGATCAAATTCGGCCGTTTCTCACCCAACCTTATTACGTGCTAGGCACGGATGGATTTGGGCGCAGTGATACACGTAAGAATTTACGGCGATTTTTTGAAGTGGATCGTTACTACATTGCGGTCACGGCGTTAAAAGCCTTGGCCGATGCGGGCGAAATTTCGCCGCGTAAAGTGACCGATGCGCTCAAAAAATACAAGCTGGATGTCAACAAACCCAATCCTAGTCGCGTATAAGGGGAGAAATAACGATGGCTGTTCAAGACGTAAAAGTGCCTGACATCGGTGATTTTTCCGATGTGCCGATTATTGAAATACTTGTTAAAGTGGGCGATAAAGTCGCCGTGGAACAACCGCTGGCGACATTGGAAAGCGATAAGGCCACCATGGAAGTGCCGTGTGATGTGGCTGGTGTTGTACAAAACGTAGTGGCAAAAATTGGTGATCGTGTTTCACAAGGCAGCGTGTTAATACAAGTGGAGGCTTCGGAAGCCGTCGCAAAAACGGCGACGATTCCCGCGGCCGCTGCACCCCCCCCGAAAACACCCGCTGCACCTGCCATTGATCCCATTGTGGCATCAGCCAAAGCCGCAGATCGAGAGGCACAAACCACGCAAACCCCAGCAAATCTCCCCGATAACATGCCAAAAGCGGATACGGATTATCCTTATCGGCCGCCTTTACCGGTGCAAGCGGTGAGTTTGTTAGACGAAGCAGCCTTTAAAAAAGCCCATGCCAGTCCTTCTGTGCGACGTTTTGCGCGAGAATTGGGCGTGGATTTGGGCAAAGTGAAGGGAACGGGACTTAAATCGCGTATTTTACACGATGATGTGCGGGCATTTGTCAAACAAGCCCTACAAACTCCCGTCGCCGCAGCGAGTACAAGCGCGGTGGGCATTCCAGAAATTCCTGCGGTCGATTTCAGCAAATTTGGGGAAATCGAAACCGTGCCATTAAGCCGCATTAAGAAAATTTCAGGACAAGCTTTACATCGCAGTTGGCTAAACGTCCCCCATGTCACACAATTTGACGAAGCTGATATTACCGAAATGGAGGCATTTCGTCAGCAATTAGCCACAGAAAGCGAACGGCGCGGCGTAAAAATGACTCCATTGGCGTTTTTGCTCAAGGCTTCAGCCAGTGCGTTAAAGCGTTATCCTGATTTTAATGCGTCGTTGTCGCCCGACAAATCCCAATTGATTCGTAAAAAATACGTGCATATTGGCGTGGCAGTGGATACGCCAGAAGGTTTGGTTGTGCCTGTCATTCGAGACGTGGATCAAAAGGGTTTATTCGATTTGGCGGCCGATTTGGGCGTGGCCAGCAAAAAAGCCCGCGACGGGAAATTATCGCCCAGTGAAATGCAAGGCGGATGTTTTACAATTTCCAGTTTAGGCGGCATCGGTGGCACGGCTTTTACGCCCATTATTAACGCGCCTGAAGTGGCGATTTTAGGCGTATCTCGCTCCAGTTTAAAACCCGTTTATAAAGATGAACAATGGCTGCCGCGTTTAATGTTGCCTTTGTCTTTATCTTACGATCATCGGGTGATTGATGGCGCGGCCGCGGCGCGATTTACCAGTTATTTGAGCTTTATTTTATCCGATGTCAGAAATTTGCTGTTGTAATGAACAGTCATTAACAAAGATAAATAGGCAAGGGATAATGCGTTTTTTATAGACGTAATTATCCCTTCATCACGATTTTTTAAAGGGAAATGCAATGACTCCTATTTACGTGCCTGATATTGGCGATTTTAAAGACGTACCTATTATTGAAATTCTGGTTAAAGAAGGCGACCGTGTCAGTGTTGATGCGCCTTTAGTCACTTTGGAAAGTGATAAAGCGACAATGGACATTCCTGCGCCGTGTGCGGGGGTGATTACGCGAATTCGGGTTAATGTGGGCGATAAAGTGACGCAAGGCACGCATTTATTCGATATTTCTCCCGCCGAAGCCACACAAACCGCGCCTGCGCCCGTTTCTACGCCCGCGCCCGTCGCCGCAGTGCAAACAAATACAAGTGCAGATATACAAACGGAAGTGGTGGTGATTGGTGCGGGGCCTGGCGGTTATACGGCTGCATTTCGTGCGGCGGATTTGGGTAAAAAAGTGTTGTTAATTGAACGCTTTGCGGATTTGGGTGGGGTGTGTTTGAATGTGGGATGTATTCCTTCTAAAGCCCTGCTGCATACCGCCGCGATTCTCAATGAAGCGCGTGAAATGGAAACGTGCGGCGTACATTTCGCCCCGCCGAAAATTGATTTAGCCGCATTATTGACGTGGAAAAACGGCATTATTAAGCGTTTAACGGGCGGTTTAGCGGGTTTAGCCAAACAACGAAAAGTCACGCGATTGACGGGAATGGCTGAATTTGTCGCCGATCACCGTTTACAAGTGACGACGGCCGAAGGTTTAAAAACGGTGCAGTTTGAACAGTGTATTATTGCTGTGGGATCGCGGCCAATTAAATTAGCGCATTTGCCGTGGTCAGATGATCGTTTAATGGATTCGACCGACGCGCTGGCTTTGCGCGATGTGCCTGAGCGATTATTAATTGTCGGCGGGGGCATTATTGGTTTAGAAATGGCGACGGTTTATCATGCGCTGGGATCAAAAGTGACTGTGATGGAATTAACGGATCAATTAATCCCTGGTTGCGACCGCGATTTAGTGAAACCTTTACAGCAAAGAATTGCTAAACAATATGCAGGAATTTGGCTTAATACTAAGCTGGAAAATATTGTGACAAAACCAGAATCTTTAGAGGTTTCTTTATCGCGTGATGGCGCGTTAGAAAAACATGATTTTGATAAAGTATTAATTGCCATTGGGAGACAACCGAATGGCGCGCAATTAGCCGCTGAAAAAGCAGGCGTAACGGTGACGGAACGCGGTTTTATCCCCGTAGATCGACAAATGCGCACCAATGTTGCCCATATTTTTGCGATTGGTGATGTCGTCGGCCAACCGATGTTGGCGCATAAAGCGGTGCATGAGGCGAAAGTTGCCGCAGAAAATGCCGCAGGACATCGGGCATTTATGGATGCGCGTGTGATTCCTTCTGTGGCTTACACCGATCCCGAAGTGGCTTGGTTTGGTGTGACAGAAACGGAAGCAAAAGCGCAAGGACTCGCCTTTGAAAAAGGTGTTTTTCCTTGGCTGGCCAGCGGACGCGCTTTGAGCATGGGACGCGAAGAAGGCGTGACTAAGTTATTGTTTGATCGGGATTCTCGTCGAGTGATCGGCGGGGGGATTGTGGGATTATCGGCGGGGGAATTGTTGGCCGAAGCCGTATTAGCCTGCGAAATGGGCGCGGATGTCGATGATTTAAGCCTATTAATCCACGCCCATCCCACATTAAGCGAAACCATCGGCTTCGCCGCGGAAATGGCAACGGGAGAAATTACGGATTTGTATGCGCCGCGGCGGCAGGCGTGGCCTGTTAATCGGGGTTGAGAACTATTACAAATGCTGGTACATTGTATGTCTCAACTTACTGAGGAATAATGATGAAAAAATCGTTACTTTATTTTGTGTTTATGGGACTATTTTTGGTATCCAATCCTTCACTGGCAGACAAAGGCAACAGAGCTTGCTCAGGAAAAAAGGCGGCGTTAGCCATTGCACTCCTGACGGGAAATTTGTTTGTAAAGATGGAAAAGTGAGTAAATCTAAAAAACGTTGCCATAATAAATCGTGAATTAAACGTCACCATGCGGCCGAATAGCTAAGATAATATTTTGTGGCTATTCGGCTGTTTTTTTTATTAGACTTAAATTCTGAAAATCCTGAAATTCTGTAAATTCTGATTCAGACAAAAAAGTTTTATAAATGGCTTAATTTTGCTATAGTTATTTTCGTCATCATCATAAACAGCCTATATTCTTACGCACGACATCAGCATCCCCTTTTGTATTGTAACCATTCGGGCATTGCGTGAATTAAAACAAGGATTACACGATACAATTTTATTTCATGCTGCCGTACATATTGGCTTAATTTTTGGATTGTTATTTTAATCTGATTCTTTCCTTAACTAAAGAGACTAACAAATGCGTTATTTTTTACTTTTATATTCTGTTTTATTGGCTTTAATCACTCCCCTATCACTGTCCCATGCTAATCCAGTAGAACCCATTAAAATTGGTGCTATTTACGGCTTAACGGGCGCGGCTTCTGGCACCAATGTAAATTATTTACGAGGAACAGAATTAGCGGTGGAATATTTGATGGAAAAAGGCGGCTTATTGGGACGGCCGATTGAGTTAATTGCTTTTGACAATGAAAGTACTCCGCTGGGCAGTCGTCAAGCCGCAATGGATGCGATTGCTGCGGGCGTAGTGGCTGTGGTGGGGCCGTCGTGGAGTTCGCACGCGATGATTATTGGTCCCATTTTAAATCAAGCCAAAATTCCCATGATTGCCAGCAATGCCACGCATGAAAATGTGACTAAAGGCTTAGATTATGTGTTTCGTTCCTGTTTTACTGACTCGTTTCAAGGCGCGGTCATGGCCACATTCGCCAGAGAAACATTAAACGCTAAAACCGCGGTGGTTTTAACCAATGTCAATAGCGAATATAGCCTCGGTTTATTAGACATTTTTAGCCGTATTTTTACGGAACATTCTGGGCAAATTCTTTGGAAAGGAGAATATCAAGAAAAACAAGTTGATTTTGCGGATATATTATTACCCATAAAGGAATTCAATCCTGATGTGATTTATTTACCCGGCCATTATCGAGACACGATTTTTATTTTAAAACAAGCCTATCAATTAGGAATAAAAAATCTCTTTTTAGGGGCAGATGGAATGCTGGGGGGGAGATTGTCCGATTATGAGCCTGTTGAATCGATTGAAGGCGTTTTTTTCTCTACCCATTGGCATCCTGATATTGACACGCCTATTAGCCAAGATTTTAAACAGCGTTATTTGGCGAAATATCCCGGTGTTGTTCCCAGTGGCGTGGCCAATAGTTTCGATGCGGTATTGATTTTAGCCGATGCCATTACCCGTGCCAATAGCACTGAATCGGAGAAAATTAGAGTGGCATTAACGGAAACTAATCAATTGCCCGTTGCGACGGGAGCGATTAGTTTTGATGAACACGGCGATCCGTTGAATAAATCTGTGGTGATTTTAAGAGTAGAAAAAGGCGAATTAAAGTTGTTTAAAACAGTTACGCCTTCATTTTAATTAGGTAGGCTTATTTCTTTCCACCAAAGAGGTTAAACAATGCGTTATTTTTTGCGTTTATATTTTGTTTTTGTGGCTTTAATAAGTCAAGTATCGCTGTTACAAGCCGATCCCATAGAACCCATTAAAATTGGCGCAATTTATGGCTTAACGGGCGTGGCGGCGGGGACGAATATTCACGATCTGCGTGGGGCAGAATTAGGCGTGGAATATGTAATGGAAAAAGGCGGGGTATTAGGGCGACCGATTGAATTAATTTCTTTTGACAATCAAAGCACCCCATTAGGCAGTCGTCAAGCCGCAATGGATGCAGTGGCAGCGGGTGTGGTTGCGGTGATTGGGCCGGCGTGGAGTTCCCACGCGATGATTACAGGACCCATCTTAAATCAAGCCAAAATTCCCATGATCGCCAGCAATGCCACCCATGAGAGAGTCACTAAAGGCTTAGATTATGTGTTTCGTTCCTGTTTTATTGACCCGTTTCAAGGCGCGGTGATGGCCAAATTTGCGATTGATACTTTAAAAGCTAAAACCGCTGTTGTTTTAACCAATGTTAGCAGTGAATATAGCATTGGTTTATTAGAAATCTTTAGCCGTACTTTTACCCAACATTCTGGTCAAATTATTTGGAAAGGTGAATATCGGGAAAAACAAATTGATTTCGCCCAATTATTATTGCGAGTAAAAGAATTAAAACCCGACGTGGTTTATTTACCCGGCCATTATCGAGATACCGCATTGATTTTAAAACAAGCCTATCAATTGGGCGTAAAAACGCGCTTTTTAGGGGCAGATGGCATGTTGGGAGGAACATTGGCGGATTATCAGCCATTAGAAGCGATTGAAGGCATTTTTTTCTCTACCCATTGGCATCCTGATATCGACTCGCCCATGAGCCAAGAGTTTAAACAACGTTATCAAGCCAAATATCCCGGTACCATTCCCAATGGAAGTGTCGCCACCAGTTTTGATGCGGTGTTAATTTTAGCCGATGCCATTACCCGCGCCAATAGCACGGATTCTCAAAAAATTAGAGAGGCATTAACCCAAACCAATCAATTAAAAACGGCAACAGGTGCAATTAGTTTTGATGAACATGGCGATCCGTTAAATAAATCGGTGGTGATTTTAACGGTAGAAAAAGGCGAATTAAAGTTGTTTAAAACCGTTACGCCTTCGTTTTAATCCTTCATTAAGCCCAATAAAAAAATGCACCTTTTAACAGGTGCATTTTTTATTTATCGAGATTGGGTTTTGGCAGGATTTATTTCTAAAAATAAGAATAAGCCCACCACCAAAAAGCAAACATTAACAATCAAAAAGAAAATATCATGAAAATTGATAAACAAGCCAAAAGTACCTGTAATTAAAATAACCGCTCCTAATAAAATACGCCCAAACTGTAGCAATTTATCTACAAATAACTCCATAATGTTCACTTCCTGTGAATTAATGTATACTTTGAGAAAAAACATGGCTTGTTCTCACAAACAAAACTCAGGCCAAAATGGTACAATTTAACCGCAATTAAAGCAATGGGAATAAAAATGTCCCGTTCCTATTTAAACCTTTTCACTGCTCAATTGGATATGTTTATGCCGCGAACTCGCCAACGAATACCGCAAACGCCTACGGAAGCCACTGTGGAACGCTTCGCCCATGATGGACGCGGCATCGCACAACTGGATGGCAAAGTCGTTTTTATTTCTGGCGCATTACCGCAAGAAAAAGTAGTATTTCGTTATTTATCACGTCAACGCCATTTTGATGAAGGGCGCGTATTAGAAGTTTTACAAGCTGCGCCAGAACGTGTGACACCACCGTGTCCTCATGCGGATATTTGTGGCGGTTGTAGCCTACAACATCTCAATAGTGATGCCCAAATCGCTTTAAAACAAGCCATGTTGTTAGAACAAATCCAACACATCGCCCAAACTCAAGCCGAAGAAATCGCTCCGCCATTGCGCAGTGCGGTCTCAGGTTATCGGCATAAAGCACGTTTAGGCGTGCGCCATGTACCAGCCAAAGGCGGAATGTTGGTGGGATTTCGGGAGGAAAAAAATCGCTATTTAGCCGATTTAAGTCGCTGTGACGTTTTACATCATAGCATAGGCGAGCGGTTTATAGAATTACGAAATTGCTTAGACACACTGGATTGTAAACTACATATTCCGCAAATTGAAGTGGCGATTGGCGATCACCAAACGGCTTGTGTCATTCGTCATCTTGTGCCATTGTCGCTGGATGACCAACAGCGTCTTATCGCATTTGCTCAGCAATACCAAATTGCATTTTATACCCAAGCCAAAGGCATTGATTCGATTACCGCATTATGGCCGCCCAATTTACCGTTGGATGGGCTTTATTATCGCCATCCTGATTATGACGTGACAATTCATTTTGCGCCCAGCGATTTTACTCAAATTAATCCTGAGATGAATCGACAAATGGTGAAACAGGCTTTATCTTGGCTAAATGCCAGTGCGAATGATGACGTATTAGAATTGTTTTGTGGTTTGGGTAATTTTACCCTACCATTGGCGCGTACGGTGAAGCAAGTCACCGCCGTAGAAGGTGATGCCCAGTTGATTTCCCGCGCCAAAGCCAATGCCCACACACATGAGTTGTATAATATTAACTATTATGTGGCTAATTTAGCGGATGCGCAATTAAAAGCCGATTGGTTACAACAATCTTATCCTTATCTTTTACTTGATCCACCGCGCAGTGGCGCGCAAGAAATTCTACAGGTTTTGCCTTTGCAGCAGACCAAGCGTATCGTGTATATTTCTTGTAATCCTGCGACATTGGCGCGAGATGTGGGTTTTTTAGTGCATCAACACGGTTTCCGTTTGGCGCGAATTGGCGTTATGGACATGTTTCCACAGACGGCGCATGTTGAATCAATGGCACTGTTAATTCGTGAATGAGACAGGAGAGTTATGATGTCGAATCAAGAAAATGAAACGCTGTTACAATTTCCTTGTGATTTTCCCATTAAAATCATCGGCAAAATGGATAATGAATTTATCCCTTTGGTGAAAGCCATTATTCATCATCATTGTCCTGATTTTGAGGAAAAAGATCGGTGGCATATTAATTTAAGTAAAGGGATTAAATACTGCTCTATTACCGCAAAAATTATTGCGCATAATAAAAAACAGTTAGACGATCTTTATCGAGAATTAAGCCAACATCCGAAAGTGTTAATGGTGTTGTAGCAAAATGAGAACATTAGGCATTAAGAAATAATCTTTTTATCCGTTTGTCCTAAGTCGGGATATAAGCTTAATGCCACTTGACATTGTCGCTCAAAATACTGTTTTACTAATTCGCGGTTCTCATCCGCAGCCCTTGCCCGCACCAATTGCATTGATTTTTTTAAAAAATCTGCAATAAAAATCAATTCATTGGGATCATGATTCACAATTTGGTAATAAATTCGACTAAAAACAGGGCGCAAATTTTCTAAGGTTTGATTTAAAAAAGTATTGCCCACTAATTTTTTAGCCACGTTAGAAAAACCAAAAGATAAACAAAAAAGTTTATCCGAATCATTGGCAAATGCTGCGGCTTCAATTTCAGCAATTAACGCATCAAAGGGCAATAAATCTTCTTCTGTTTGCCACGTTTCCACCACATCGCGCCCCAATAACGCATATAAACAACCCAATAAATTATATAAACCGCGAATATCAGTATGCGTTAAAGTGGCCACAATCGCGCCTTTACGCGGCACATTCTGCACTAAATAACGACGTTCTAATAACAATAAAGCCTCACGCACCGAACCCCGGCTGACTTTTAATTCTTTGGTCACTTTCACTTCTTGAATGCGTTCGCCGGGTTGCAAATGGCCGCGAATAATTAAATCTCCCAAATAATCCGCAATCTGTTCTGCCAAACAAGGGGCTGCATTAAAATCCATACTCATCTATACATTACCTTAAAAACTAGAAAAATAATTAACGCATTAAAGCCTTCATTGCTTCGTCTAAACCAGAAAGCGTTAAGGGATACATTCTATCTCCCATTAACCGTTTTATCATGCCGATAGATTGCACATATTTCCATTGAGAATGGGTGACAGGATTTAACCAAACGGTTTTAGAATAAATGGCTTGCATTCGCTTTAACCACACCTGTCCTGCTTCGGGATTGTCATGTTCTACGCTGGCACCGGGGTAAATAATCTCATAAGGACTCATGCTGGCATCGCCGACAAAAATCACTTTATAATCACTGCCATAGGTGTGCAAAATATCCCAAGTGGGAACGCGCTCTTCAAACCGACGACGATTATCACGCCAAAGAAATTCGTAAATAAAATTGTGAAAATAATAATATTCTAAATGCTTAAATTCACTGCGTGCTGCGGAAAACAATTCTTCACATAAGCGTGTGAAATAATCCATTGAACCGCCCACATCTAATAATAATAAAACTTTAACCGCATTATGTCGCTCAGGACGCATTTTTAAATCTAAATAACCCGCATTGCGTGCGGTGGCGTGAATGGTTTGTTCTAAATCAAATTGTTGTGCTGCGCCTTCGCGGGCGAATTGGCGTAAACGACGCAAAGCTAATTTTAAATGGCGCGTGCCTAATTCTAAACCGCTGTCAAAATTTTTAAATTCCCGTCGCTCCCAAATTTTCACCGCTTGCTGATAACGCGACTCATGTTGCCCGATGCGCACGCCTTCGGGGTTATAACCGCCTGCACCGAACGGAGACGTTCCCCCAGTACCTACCCACGTATCCCCCCCTTCATGTCGTTCCTGCTGCTCACGTAAGCGCATTGCCAGCAAATCCATGAGCTGTTGCCAATCGCCCACCGCTTGCACTTGCGCCCGCTCTTCTGCAGTCAAGTGACGATCCGCCAAGCGTTGCAACCAAGTATCAGGAATAAAAGCAGTTAAATCAGGTAATTTTTCTAAACCTTTAAAATAAAGATTAAACGCCAAATCAAACCGATCATATTGGCTTTCATCTTTAATTAAAACAGTGCGAGCAAGAAAATAGAATTCTTCCACGCGATAACGGGCTAAACCTTGTTTTAATGCGGTGAGTAAATCTAAAAATTCCCGCAAGCTAACCGTCAAGCCTAATTTTTTTAAATGAAAAAAGAAATCAACCAGCATATTAATAGGTTAAGAACGTTGTTGACGGCGTAAGGTAAAAATTAACCGTTCAAATAAATGCACATCCTGCTCATTTTTCAATAATGCACCATATAAAGGCGGAATCAGTTGGCGTTCATTATGTTCGCGCAACACTTCGGGAGTAATGTCCTCGGCCATGAGTAATTTTAACCAATCTAATAATTCTGAAGTCGATGGTTTTTTCTTTAACCCCGGCAATTCTCGAATTTCAAAAAAGATTTCTAAGGCTTCGCGCAACAAGGTTTTTTTCAATTGGGGAAAATGTACCGCGATAATATCGGTCATGGTGTCTTTATCGGGAAATTTAATATAATGAAAAAAACAACGGCGTAAAAACGCATCAGGTAATTCTTTCTCATTATTACTGGTAATAAACACCATTGGGCGATGTTTTGCCTTGATTTGGGTAGACGTTTCATACACATAAAACTCCATTTTATCCAATTCTAAAAGCAAATCATTAGGAAATTCAATATCCGCTTTATCAATCTCATCAATTAATAACACCACTGGCACATCAGATTCAAAAGCCTGCCACAATTTACCCTTGACAATATACTGGCCAATATCATGCACGCGGCTATCTCCCAATTGAGAATCACGCAAACGCGCCACCGCATCATATTCGTATAAACCTTGTTGCGCCTTAGTGGTCGATTTAATATGCCATTGTAATAAAGGCGCATTTAAACGTTTAGCCACTTCCTCAGCCAAACGTGTTTTACCCGTACCGGGTTCGCCTTTAATTAACAACGGTCGCTGTAAGGTTAAAGCCGCATTCACGGATAACATTAAGTCTTCCGTAACAATATAATTATCTGTACTGGTAAAGCGTATCATGCGAATTAAAATGAGCGTCTATTAATAATGTAAAAAAGGTTTTTCTTGCAAATCATATTCAAATTGCAATGAAGCCGCCAATGCTGCACCAATAATGCCCGCATTATTTTGCAATTGCGCGGGAACAACGGGCGTGCGGCAAGTTAATAAGGGTAAAAATTTTTCATGTTTACGGCTAATTCCGCCGCCAATAATAAACAAATCTGGCCAAAATAAGTTTTCCATTATCACCAGAAATTCGCTGACACGCAAACTCCATTTATCAAATCCCCAGTTTTTTTCTTGTCGTACTCTAGCAGAAGCGCGATGTTCGGCATCTTTGCCGCGTATTTGTAAGTGGCCGAATTCGGTATTCGGTAACAATTGCCCGCGATAAAAAATTGCACTACCAATGCCCGTGCCTAAGGTGAGCATAATGACTAAGCCTGATTGTCCGCGCCCTGCGCCGTAGCGCATTTCAGCTAAGCCCGCAGCATCCGCATCATTCAACAAATACACCCGACGTTGACAACGTTCGCTAAATAATCGCTCGGCATTTAGCCCAATCCAACCCGAATCCACATTGGCTGCCGTGTGCGCAACCCCTTGTTTAATCACAGAAGGGAAAGTACAGCCAATTTGCCCTTGCCAATTAAAATAAGCCACCAATTCCGCCACCACTTGCGCCACTGCTTCTGGTGTAGCGGGTTGTGGTGTGGCGATGCGATGGCGTTCTGTTTGAACGCCGCCTTCTTGTAAGTCAACAGGCGCGCCTTTAATGCCTGAGCCACCAATGTCTATGCCTAAAAATTCCATCGTTTTTCCTTGTTAAAAACAATCGTTGTTGAATGGGGTTTTATTTTACCGCGTAAATGCGTTAAGTGTAACGCTGATGGGAAAAGATAGCAAAGAGGGGATTTTATTTGTGCTATAGCGAAGGGATGTGATAAATAATGGCTATTTATCAAAAACGAATGCGATCTATTTTGAAATCAGGTTAATGATTCTGATTCAGACAAGAAAATAATAGCCTGAATCAGAACTGAATTATTCATCTATTTAAAACAATTTTGATGATCAGGAATATTCCCAAAAGGGTCTTTAAAGCACGCATCACAAATAAATTCCCAATCAGTTAAACTTTTTAAAAAAGCAATCATATCTTCTTTCTCACTGGCACTGAGACGAAAACCATTAATTAACTCGCTTTTAAATGGGTTTAATTTGCCATCGCCCGCATAGTCGCCCGTGGCAATCATTCGTCCACCGCGGGCATAATGATCCATTAAAACTTCCTCTAAAGTGGCGATTGAACCATCGTGCATATAAGGCGCAGTGAGTTCAATATTGCGCAATGTGGGCGCACGAAAACGTCCCATATCTTCGGCTTTAAATGTCGATTCCCACAAGCCGCGTCCGCCATTATCGGGATAAGCTCCCGTGCCAGCAATGTTGTATAAGCCGGTGTTGTGAAATTCGATTTCGGGAATAATGGTTTTATCATGCTGAGAAGATTGGGTAAAATTAAATCCCCCATGACAATGAAAACATTCTAATGTTTCAGAAAAAAACAATTCCATTCCGCGTTTCGCTGATTCGGATAAGGCATTTTTCTGATTTTGATAAACCTGCTTATCATAAGGAGAATTGCCAGAAATTAAACTGGCCGTAAAAGCGGCCACCGCTTTACTTATATTGCCGCTATTAATAGGATGGGTTTCATTGGGAAATGCTTTGGCGAATCGTTCTTGATATAATACATCTATTCTAAAATTATCTAAAATTTTTTCTTCTTGATTCGCCCAGCCTAACTCAACAGGAAATTCCCCAAACATGGGAATTAATGCTTGTTGATGTAATGATTTTAGCATTGGATTCGCCCAATTAAAGGCTGAATTATAAGCTGTATTCACCAAACTCATGCTATTACGCGGATGAATTTCACCGGTTGCCCCGATTGCTGTTTTACGTCCATCTGTAAACGCCATACGCTGCTCATGGCAACTGGCACAAGAAAATGTATTGTTTACAGACATGCGCGTATCGTAAAACAAAAAGCGTCCCAATTCAACTTTAGCCGCAGACATAGGATTATCTAAAGGTTGTCGTGGCGTAGGAAATCCTGCGGGCAGTTTCCAATCATAATTACTATGAATAACAAAGGCTTGACTTTGATTTATCGTGGCGATTCCCTCTTCAGAGCCGCCCCCACAGCCGACTAATCCCAGCGCGAATAAAATAATCCCATAAAAATTTTTATTCATGATGTCCCATTCCCCATGTCCAAGATGCGCCTAACCACACGGTGCTTGCTTTTTTATCCGTAAAATCAGCAACATCATAATTATGTTGTAAATGAAAAGTAAGCGGTCGCCACGGAGACCATGTGAGTAATGAAGAAATACGATAACGATCACTACGTAACTCATCTTGCGTTCGTTGTCCGTAAAACAAAGCGTGATCGCCTGTTGCATCATCATAACGTAATCCAATTTTCCACTGCGGGTGAAATTGGTATAATAACTGGGAATAAAAGCCAAAATCTTTTAACGTATTGTTTTTAATAGTCATTATATCATCTTGATACGCGCCGACTTGGAAATGACGTTGCATCCACTCACTTTGCCATGTTAATGTATGCGTGGGCGTTAAATGAATAATGACTGTTAAATCAGTACCATACAAATAAGTTTTACTGTTTTTACCCGCACGATTCGCTCCCATCATGCCCGAAAGTCCCCAATTTACTGTCAGAGAAGAAGACGGCTGCCACTGTTGAGTTGAGCGGAGAGTATAAAGGAAGTCACTGATTTGACTGCTTTTTGTGCGCACAATGGGCGTACCACCCACACCATCGTAAAACGGATATTCTTCTGTATTAATATGCTGATGATCCTGATCATCGTCACCGTGTGAATGCCCTTCGCCTAAAAAACTGATCGCTGTTTCATCATCTGCATTTTGTATAGAAAAACTAATTTGTGATGACCAATTCACAGGCAATTGATGTGCTAATTCAATCCCCATTCCTCGCGTTCCTTCTCCGCCTAATAAACGCGCATTAATCACAGGATAATCTATACCAATTTTTTCAGAGTCGTATAATAATACTTTTCAAATAGGAGAGAATAATGAACAAAAGATATGAAGATTTAGAAGAGTTAATGTCAACAGGTGAAGCGAGAGAAGTGAAGCGAGCGATGGCAGTAAGAATGTCTTTGCTTGGTTTTGTGCGTGCGGAAGTGGCTTTAGCGTGCTGTGTCAGTGTGCAATTTGTGGATAAATGGAAAGCCATTTATTTAGCGTCAGGGGTGGAAGGATTAAAGTTAGCGTATAAAGGCTCACCAGGGTATTTAAAGCCGCGTGAACGAGAAGATGTGATTAATTGGATACAAGAAAAGAAGACAATAACAATAGAGGAACTAAAGAGACACTTAAAAGAGGAGTATGATGTTTTCTATTCTTCAAATACTTCTTATACTAAATTATTAGAAGAAGCGAATTTAAGTTATAAGAAGACACACAAAGAGAATTCGGCAAAAGATGAGGTAAAAGTAGAAGCTAAAAAAAAAGAGATTAAGGATTTAATAGATAAGGAGCGTGAACAGATAGAAAGTGGAGAGGTAATGTACTGGATGCAAGACGAAAGCCATCAGTTGTGGGGAGATATTTGTGCTTATGTTTGGTCGAAAAAAGGAGAAAGAACGTCAATAAAGATGAGTAATTATCGCACTTCTCAAACGTGGTATGGAGCGGTGAATATTTATACGGGAGAATTTATTTTAGATAGGGCAAAGAAAGCTGATACAAAATATACGATAGACTTTATTAACTGGCTCATTTACAGATATAAAGAAGCCCGTCATGTGATTATTTGGGATGGTGCAAGTTATCATCGTTCTGAAGGTTTAAGAACTTATTTAGAGAAATTAAATGGGGGACTTCCAGAATCAGAATGGAAAGTTCGTTTATTAAGATTTGCGCCTAATGCCCCAGAGCAAAATCCAGTTGAGGATATTTGGCTTCAAGGTAAGAATTGGGTCAGAAAGAATTTTCATCGTCTATCAAGCTTTAAAGAAGTCACTAGTATGTTTGAGACCTTTTTGTCAGGTAAAGTGTTTAAGTTTAATAAAATTAAACAGTATCTTATACCTAATATCTAGCTAGATATTAAAACTTAATTTGTTTTTATATCTCACATAATTTTGGTATAAGATTTATTTTTTTAAATGTTCAATTTCTTTGTCGCGTTCTCTTAATAAAAAGAATAATTAAGGTGAATTAACAGACAAATGATAGGTGACATTTTCCTTGTCAAGCACAATCATCCCGCGTTTTTTCATTTCTTCAACAATTGCAATCAATTCACTTTCTCCTATACCAATTTTTTCAGAGTCGTATAATAATACTTTTTAAATAGGAGAGAATAATGAACAAGAGATATGAAGATTTAGAAGAGTTAATGTCAACAGGTGAAGCGAGAGAAGTGAAGCGAGCGATGGCAGTAAGAATGTCTTTGCTTGGTTTTGTGCGTGCGGAAGCGGCTTTAGCGTGTTGTGTCAGTGTGCAATTTGTGGATAAATGGAAAGCCATTTATTTAGCGTCAGGGGTTGAAGGATTAAAGTTAGCGTATAAAGGCTCACCAGGGTATTTAAAGCCGCGTGAACGAGAAGATGTGATTAATTGGATACAAGAAAAGAAGACAATAACAATAGAGGAACTAAAGAGATACTTAAAAGAGGAGTATGATGTTTTCTATTCTTCAAATACTTCTTATACTAAATTATTAGAAGAAGCGAATTTAAGTTATAAGAAGACACACAAAGAGAATTCGGCAAAAGATGAGGTAAAAGTAGAAGCTAAAAAAAAAGAGATTAAGGATTTAATAGATAAGGAGCGTGAACAGATAGAAAGTGGAGAGGTAATGTACTGGATGCAAGACGAAAGCCATCAGTTGTGGGGAGATATTTGTGGTTATGTTTGGTCGAAAAAAGGAGAAAGAACGTCAATAAAGATGAGTAATTATCGCACTTCTCAAACGTGGTATGGAGCGGTGAATATTTATACGGGAGAATTTATTTTAGATAGGGCAAAGAAAGCTGATACAAAATATACGATAGACTTTATTAACTGGCTCATTTACAGATATAAAGAAGCCCGTCATGTGATTATTTGGGATGGTGCAAGTTATCATCGTTCTGAAGGTTTAAGAACTTATTTAGAGAAATTAAATGGGGGACTTCCAGAATCAGAATGGAAAGTTCGTTTATTAAGATTTGCGCCCAATGCCCCAGAGCAAAATCCAGTCGAGGATATTTGGCTTCAAGGTAAGAATTGGGTCAGAAAGAATTTTCATCGTCTATCAAGCTTTAAAGAAGTCACTAGTATGTTTGAGACCTTTTTGTCAGGTAAAGTGTTTAAGTTTAATAAAATTAAACAGTATCTTATACCTAATATCTAGCTAGATATTAGAACTTAATTTGTTTTTATATCTCACATAATTTTGGTATAGTTTTTTTAAGAATAAGGCATTAATTGTATTTATTAATGCAGGCATTTTGCGTGGTTTTGTTTGCGCAAGAAGCAAGACGCTGCACTACTGCGCTAATTTTTTCGTCCATTGTCGTGGAACTTGACACATTTAAGATTTGGATGTCATTTAATTCCTCTTTACGTTGGGCAAAAATCTTTTTTTCTTTAAGATGTTTTATTAGCGGATCAAAACCTGTATCTTTGGAAACAATGTGAAAATAACCACTAGGGTCTTTTTGCACCAATTCACCCAGATAAAAAGCAATATGAAAATCCAAAGCATTTGGCCCACTTCCACCTATTTTTACATACTCCGCTTTGTTGCCTAACTGCTGAATTTCTACGGCCATTTCAAACGGTATTTTTGTTTGATTAGCACCGACAAAAACGAGCAGCTTAAATACATGCGCATTAAGCAAAGATAAACTTTTCGGCTGCACATTTTCGTAATCAATCAAAATGTAATTATTTCTCAAACTTTTTTCCCTTCAAGCACGACACAATTCGTTACTTCTGGCCAATTTTAGCACTCTAAGATATTTCAAACCAGTCTATATTTTTTGTTAGTCATACTTATTTGGGTGATTTGAAGATTTCATCTTAACATCAGATCACGATATTCATTTAAAAATAACAATCAAATCCCCCTTTAAATTCATTAACCTTTGCCACAAAACTGCTATAATTCGTCTCTAAATCTGCCCCTAAAAACACCGCGTTGTGTGTTTGCGTGGAGTGTACATCAATGAAATATCAAAAATACCGTCTTATAACAACCGTCTTACCTACTGCCCATCTTGAAGCCAATTTACATAGCACATTTGAAAAGACAACCAATGACTTAATCGCCAAAGGTTGGCAATTACACGGCCAAGTCTCCGTGTCATTTCATGGTGACTCTGTGTGTTATGCTCAGGGAATGGTGCAACCCACCGAATAACATTTTTGTTTTAAGGAATTGATTCTGTGAGTGATTTTGAAGGCCAAATTTGGGCAATGCACGATAACGATGATCTGAGTTTTGTTTGTGTTTTACAACGCAATAAAAACAAAGTTCGCGTATTAACCGACAAAGGACGCGAACAAAACGTGTCCGAAGACAAGTTGTTATGGCAACATCCCTTGAAAGTCAAAGACAGCAGCGAGTGGCCAAATGCCGTTCGTCGCATTTCTCAAGCGGTGATGGGCATTCGTTCTACCATGGACATTCGCCTATTATGGGAGAGTGCTTTGGAATTGGCGGTGTCAGAAATGGATGATTTGGCCGATTTATATTTCGGTGGTGAAATTGGCACGGAACAATTGGCAGCCATTTGGTTATTATTGGCAGAAGATCGGCTTTATTTTAAGCGTAAATTACGCGCTTGGGAGCCGCGCACCGTTCAGCAACTTGATGAATTGAAACAACAACGCGAACGAGAACAACAGCGCGCTAAAGAAAAAGAATTAGCCCGCGATTGGTTAAAACAATCCATCCGCGCGGAATCTCTCACTTTACCCAGCGAATTAAATGCTTTTGCCGACCGCTTAGACGCTTGGTTATTGCGCGGTGATAATGACAAATTCATTGAAGAATTAATCGATCCCGTCGCCGAACAAGCCAAGCAAACTCCCCGTGAATTTGTTTTTGATATTTTACAAAAATTACGCCGTTTGCCCGACAATGCGGATCGAGATGTGATCATCGCCGGGCTAAAACCTGAATTTTCTCAAGTCGTACAAGAAGCCTGCGCCACCGTTCAATTGTGGCAGCCCGCGCCACAACAAACGATTACGCCGTTATTATGTAGTATTGATGATGAGGACACGCGAGAAGTCGATGATGCCCTCAGTATTCAACGTGACGGGGATCGTTGGTTGGTTCAAATTGCCATCGCTGATCCTGCTACGTTAATTCACAATGGTGATGTGTTGGATCGGGAAGCCATGCGACGCGGTACGACAGTTTATCTGCCCACGCAAACCGTTTTAATGATTCCTGAGCGAATTTCCTGCGATTTAGCCAGTCTTAATCCCAATGTGGTGCGATCTTCGATTGTTTTGCGCATTACGCTAGATGACGATGCGACGGTGTTAGATTGTCAAATTAGCCGTGAAGCCATTGAAGTGCGTTATCGTTTGCATTACACCGATGTGGATCATTACTTGAGTGACACCGCTACGCCAGAAGACCATGATTGGGTGATGCCATTGCGGCAACTGTTTGATGTAGCAAAAAAATTACAAGATAAACGGGTGGCCGCGGGCGCGTTTAATCTACAGCGTCCTGAATATAAAATCAGTATTTCTCCCGATGATCACATTGAAGTGACTCTATTGGATCGAGATTCTCCCAGTCGATTGTTGGTGGCGGAAATGATGATTCTTGCCAACCATCTTGCGGCCAGTTATGCCAGTCGCTGTCAAGTGCCGTTTATTTACCGCGTACAAGAGCCGCCGACAGAAACGATTACGCCAGAAGTGTTAGCCGAGCCATTGGGTTTTTATAAAGTAATCAAATGGTTAAAACCATCGACGTTATCTTTACATCCCGGCCAGCACAGTGGATTAGGTTTATCGGTTTATTCTCAATTAAGTTCGCCCTTGCGTCGTTTTGCCGATTTGGTGATGCAACGACAATTGTTAGCGCATTTATTGGGCGAAACCTTGCCTTACGATCAAGAAGAACTGCTAAAAGTATTAAGCACCGCTGAACGCACCGCCCGCGAAGCCAAACAAGCAGAATCCGATGCGAAACGACGCTGGTTTATCGAATATTTGAACCGAGAATGGCAAAATCGTCCCTTAGAAGCCTTACTGATTAGCCCAGTGCGCGGCGGTTACAAGGTTGAATTGCGGCCGTGGGGCGTGGAGGCCTTTTTAGGCAGCAGCGATGCTGCATCTTTGCCGCCTTTGGGCAGTGTGGTGACAGTGTTACTTGATAAAGCGAAGGTGAAAACGGGGCAAATTCGGTTAAGAGTGGGATAGACAATATAAAATACAAAAAAATTTATGTTTGTATTGGCTTTTAAAAGGCTTAGGTTTAGAATGACGCTTATTCTTTGGCTGAAGCGAAGAGTCTGAAGTTTATCGTGCAGGGACATAATAATGTATTATGTTTCTGCATTTTTTTTGTCTTGTCATCATTGGGAAATGCGGTGAATGTAAAGAAACACAAATTGTATAAATTCAAATGAAAATGACCACATTGTGACAACAGCCGTTAAGCACGAAAAAAAAACGAAAAACAATAAAAAAGCAATATCGTTACTATCAGTGGATTATTTTACGTGTTATAATCAGCCACCGCTTGCGGCTATAAACGGAGTTTGTCTTTCATTTATGCAGGCGGTCAAAAGGTTCAGCGAAGGCTCTGTCCAAACACGAGCCGTACGCCACGCCAAATCACTAGGAGGGATGGATGGAGAATATCAGGGAAGATTCTCTAACAATCAAGGATTTAGTTGCACACGATAATGAAGACTAAACCGCTTGCTGGATAAGTCGTGTGTAATGCCCCGCGAAACGAATCGCGTTTGAGACGTAATTGCTGTTGTTTCAAGTGGTTTAAGTATTGCCATTATAAGACAAAAAGAGCGCGGTGCTTTACACCGCGCCAAACCACCAAAGGAAGGCGGAGGAGACTCGTTGTAATCGTCTGCTTGCTGAGAAGACGCAGACCATTACAGCGTAACCGAAAAAGGCGCGGCGTTTTGTACCGCGCCAAACCACCAAAGGAGGATGGAGGAGACTGTTGCGTTTTTTCCGTCACGGCGTTGACTGGCTACTCGCTGGAGCGTTCCGCGTACATAAGCTGTTTTTGCCTGACTTTGTGACCGTTTAGTATTAAAAATGGTACGGTCGCTGTTGCTTGTTCTTAAAAAGGCGCGGCGTTTTGTACCGCGCCAAACCACCAAAGGAGGATGGAGGAGACTGTTGCGTTTTTTCCGTCATGGCGTTGACTGGCTACTCGCTGGAGCGTTCCGCGTACATAAGCTGTTCTGCCCGACTTTATCACCGTTTAACATTAAGGTCTTTTTTTGAAAGAC
>NZ_MSLT01000002.1 GCF_002149925.1 Thioflexithrix psekupsensis
GGGTCTAACGCCACCCGCTCTCCTTCGGATAAACCCGATAAAATCTCAATCTGATCACCAATAATTTTCCCCAAACGCACCTGACGCATGGTTAATTTACCTTGTTCATCAATGGGATAAACCGCTCTGACTTCGCCCCGATAAGCCACAGCCTGATGTGGCAACATCAAACGCGCTTGTTGTCCCAAAATAAACTCCGCTTTAACAAACATTCCGGGTTTTAAATCAGGAATATTTTTAGGTAATTCCAAACGCACCCGAAAATTATGTGACTGGGTATCCGCTTGGGGCAATACGGTAATTTTCTCTACTTTATAACGGGTTGGCGTGTCAGGCAGATTAACGATAATACTGGCTTGATCCTGTTGACGCACAGCCGCCGCTCGACTTTGAGGAATACTGGTCACAGCCCGTAATTGATCAAACGAATACCCTGACATGATTAAACGTCCGGGGGCTGCGCTTTCTCCCAATTCAATATGCCGCTCTAAAACAATTCCGCTATACGGAGCTTTTAATACAGTGTATTGCAATTGTTCTTCAGCGCGTTTAATGGCGGCTTCTACAGAACCGACACGGGCTTGTGCCACGCGAAGTTCGGCATTCACGCGATCCATTTCAACCGCGGCGATGGCTTTGCGGTCGTAACTGGCTTTGACTCGGTTATATTCGCTTTGTACGCCATTTAAGTGAGCGCGGGCTTCTCGCAATTCTGCATTGGCTTGTGCCAACGCGCTGCGATGTTCGGCATCGTTTAAGCGGACTAATACTGCGCCTTTTTTCACTGTGTCATTGACATCAAAATTGACTTCAGTGACTTGTCCGCTGGTTTGTGCGGTTAAAGTGGCGCGATGAACGGGTTCAATCAGTGCATCGACGGTCAATGTGTCGGGTAAAGACTGCCGTTCAGCCACTGCCGTATCCAAAGCCCACACCAACAAGGGCATCGCCCACAATCCCCCTCCCCACAGCATCAAGCGCAAATAGCGGTTTAAAATTCGCAGATAGCGGATAAACATGTCACAACTCCTAAGTTTTTAAAAAATTTAATAATCATGTAAAAAAATTCATGCTTCGCAAGGTAAACAAGAGCAGTTAAGATCATCCAGAATATGGAAATATTAGTGAATTCTAATCTATTTGCAAGCGAAAATTTTGCATTGCAGAACTGGAGGGGAATGACTTGAAGAATCTATACTGTATTATAGAATATAAAATTTTACGTTTACGACTTGTTTTAAAAGTAAGCAATAAAATCACTTGCCAAATAAAGCAAAAATCGTTTAGAGTTTGCCTTGTTTTCAAAACAGCATTAGTAATACTATTATTCATTGCTGTTTTAAGCAGTAAATAAAAATTTAGCACATTTATTAGAGTTGTGGTCTCAATTAAAATCAAGTAGTTGTGTTTAAGCGGAAGTTATGTAGTCCTGCACAGCAGGACAAAATTTTATCATAAAAATCAAGGTAGTGGATTCTCAATCGGTCTGATAAAATTCTAAATACCTTTACTCCGCAAATTGCATTTTCCACAACAATACGCTTTGAAGGTAGAATCCTATTCTCCTCTTTTTGTTCTCGAGTAAGCGGCTTATTTTTGGATTTCTTGTGAGGAAAACACACCGATTTACAATCATATTGTTTATCCATACCTAAAAAACCTAAATCAACTAAAATATTAGACTCAATAAAATATTTTTTATCTGGAGAAAGCATTTTCTTTAACACGTTAAAATCATGGCATTTACCATTTACAGGATGGCTTATATACAAAATTTCTTTAAGTTTATTAACAATCACTAACATCTTTACTGTGTGAGTTTTTTTTTACCCGAATAAAATTCCTTTTGGATTTCTTTATCCGATGGACGTTGTATATCTTGCTCTGTCACATCAATAATCAACTCCTCTATATCGGAAAAATAAGCTTTAAAATCATCGATATTGTCTATGTCTCTGGCAGGCATATGCTTTAAAACACACAAGGCATGAGTTAAAATACGCAAGCCTAATCTCTGCGTTTTCTTGGCGTGAGAACCATCCATACCTGCCATCACACCTAAAGCATCATCAGTTAAACTTTGCTTTAAACGGGTTAGTGTAAATAACAATAATTCTCTCTCGTTATTAATGCAGTAAGTGGCTTTATCATTCATCAATCTTGATTTGAGTGTTGAACCTTGTAAAGTGAGATAAGATTGTTTAAAAACTTCCAGCAACATATCAAACTGCTTTGCATCCAGAGCGATTAAGGCTCTCCATTGTCTGGTTGTGTTTTTATTTGTCAGATTGAAATTCATTTTGATACTCCTTTTTGGAATCGGTTAATACCAGGTTTTTTTGATACCACAAGTCTAATGATATTTCTAAAGATTTTTTTGCCTGCTCAAATATACCAAAATTATGTGAGATATAAAAACAAATTAAGTTTTAATATCTACCTAGATATTAGGTATAAGATACTGTTTAATTTTATTAAACTTAAACACTTTACCTGACAAAAAGGTCTCAAACATACTAGTGACTTCTTTAAAGCTTGATAGGCGATGAAAATTCTTTCTGACCCAATTCTTACCTTGAAGCCAAATATCCTCGACTGGATTTTGCTCTGGGGCATTAGGTGCAAATCTTAATAAACGAACTTTCCATTCTGATTCTGGAAGTCCCCCATTTAATTTCTCTAAATAAGTTCTTAAACCTTCAGAACGATGATAACTTGCACCATCCCAAATAATCACATGACGGGCTTCTTTATATCTGTAAATGAGCCAGTTAATAAAGTCTATCGTATATTTTGTATCAGCTTTCTTTGCCCTATCTAAAATAAATTCTCCCGTATAAATATTCACCGCTCCATACCACGTTTGAGAAGTGCGATAATTACTCATCTTTATTGACGTTCTTTCTCCTTTTTTCGACCAAACATAACCACAAATATCTCCCCACAACTGATGGCTTTCGTCTTGCATCCAGTACATTACCTCTCCACTTTCTATCTGTTCACGCTCCTTATCTATTAAATCCTTAATCTCTTTTTTTTTAGCTTCCACTTTTACCTCATCTTTTGCCGAATTCTCTTTGTGTGTCTTCTTATAACTTAAATTCGCTTCTTCTAATAATTTAGTATAAGAAGTATTTGAAGAATAGAAAACATCATACTCCTCTTTTAAGTATCTCTTTAGTTCCTCTATTGTTATTGTCTTCTTTTCTTGTATCCAATTAATCACATCTTCTCGTTCACGCGGCTTTAAATACCCTGGTGAGCCTTTATACGCTAACTTTAATCCTTCAACCCCTGACGCTAAATAAATGGCTTTCCATTTATCCACAAATTGCACACTGACACAACACGCTAAAGCCGCTTCCGCACGCACAAAACCAAGCAAAGACATTCTTACTGCCATCGCTCGCTTCACTTCTCTCGCTTCACCTGTTGACATTAATTCTTCTAAATCTTCATATCTTTTGTTCATTATTCTCTCCTATTTGAAAAGTATTATTATACGACTCTGAAAAAATTGGTATATATCAACGAAGTGGCAAAATATCGCCGATCTGCGCTTAGAGAGGCTTTTGAAGGATTCAAACAGTCTGCCAAACACGGTGTTCTGCTGAATTTCGAGGACTTTATTGAAAAAAACCAATTTTGGTTGGATGACTACGCCTTGTTTCGTGCTATTCGCCACGCAGAAATGGGTCCATGGTGGACATGGCGTAATTTAGGTTTGCGTAACTACGAATCTAATGCCATTGCACATGCTCGTGACCATTATGCTCAGGAAATCAGATTTTATTGTTTTGAGCAATTTGTATTTTTTGAGCAATGGCAAGAAGTTAGGGATTATGCCAGTCAGAAAGGTGTGCAGTTATTTGGTGACATGCCTTTTTTTGTGGCTGAAGACAGTGTGGAGATGTGGTCAAAACGCGACTATTTTCTTACCGATGAGGAGGGACGGGCAAAGTTTGTCGCAGGTTCTCCACCACAGAATGACTATGCCCGTCCAAACAAGGGGCAATGCTGGGGCAATCCGCTTTACAACTGGGAAACTCTACAAGAATCTGGATTTTCATGGTGGCGTGAGCGGTTAAATACAATGAGTCGGCTATTCGATATTGTTCGCCTTACCCATTTTCGCGGCTACAGAGAATGCTGGGCAGTTCCTCGTTCTGATGATTATGCCCATTGTCTCACGGAAGAGGGACATTGGGAAGATACTCCTGATATGTTGCTGTTTTCCATGCTCAACAACCAACAAGGACAACGTTCTACTCTGGTCGCAGAAAATATTCAAGCACCAGGACTTGATGCAGAAAAAACAGATATTCTATTGAGAAAATCAAATTTACCTGAGATCAAAGTATTGCAACTTGCTTTTGATTTGGACATGGGCAACCCTCATTATCCCCACCAGCACCATGCTTCTGATGTTGTTTATACCGGGACACATGACAGCCAAACGACAATGGAATGGCTAAAGCGTTTTGCTCTGCTAGAAAAACAAACCAGAAAAATCAATATGTTGCGTTATCTTGACCTTGCAACTGATGTTACTTGTCGGGATACTTTACACCGAATTATTGACAGGTTGTATGCTTCTCCAGCCAAACTCGTTATCTTACCCATGCAAGATATTTTAGAACTGGAAGGGAATGAAAACCGAATGAACATACCGGGTGTGTCAAAATGGCGTAACTGGCGGTGGCGTTTCGATTGGGGGCAAATCACACCGGAGATTAAACTAAAACTTTTGAAACTTTCAGAAAAATATGGGCGGGTTGGGTGTGTGTAAAGATCGAAGTTTTTTGCTGATGATACTGAGGACAGGGTTGTTTGCAATTTTTTTCTGTGTTGGTATTGGTACTGTTTTTGCTGATAACAACCCAAACCCGTCTAGCCCCCCATGCCCAAATGATTGGAGTGGCAATCCAAAAACATCTAGTCCGAAAGATCCAAAGCCACAACCCTGTAAATCGAGTGGAAATAGTAAACTGGCAAACAGTAAGGTGCATTTCGAAGAACCCAAGATTAAGCATGTTAATTCCCTATCCTCTGACAAATAGGGGTCAGTCTAATTTGTTAATCTTGAGAAATTCTGACTTAAGTAAAGTTTGTTTAATTGATGTGGTTTATACGGAGTTACGCGATGTTTGTTGCTAAATTGCATAAATATGTATTTTCTTTTTTCCTTAGTATACCGAAAGTTGGAGCTGATTTTTCTAAAAAAACCATGTCCTCTGTCAATGAGGATGTCAGAGAATTTTTGCACTTTGGATATGTAGTTTACATGTGGCTGCTTGCCTTTATTTCTCTTGCATCATTTGCCCTTACAGGTAATAAGCCTGACTTTTTTATTATCATCTACTCCATTTCGGTTTTATTTTTTACTGTATTAACAATAATTTCATATTACGTACTTGTTAAACCAATTGTTGATCCAAGGAAAACAAATCAATCTGTAGGGAAGCATGGCAGCATGTCTCTAACTGGTTTTCTAAAATTTATCAATATGTTGGTTACACTAGTTCCGTTTATGTTTGTTTTACCTATAGAATTTTTAGGTATTACAAGCTTTCTCCTTATAATCCAAAAAGTGGGAGGAGATATTGTCTTTTGGGTGGTTTTTTCTTGGTTCATCCTGATTGTTTTCTTCGCTTTGTTAATAGTAGTAACAAAAATTAGTCACAATATTTTTATCGAATGCCAAAATTGCCAAATATTTGGTGGATTAACTGAACAATTAGCCCAATTCAATGAAATTTACATTATAACTAGAGAAGATTATGCAAAACTGAGAACCTGTATTAAGTGTAGTAAACTTACAAATACAAACATTTATCCTTATGAGATTCTTGATGACGTTAAAGTTAAGGGTGTTAATGGTGAGGTTATGAATATTGAGTACATTGATAGAGAATGTCCATTTATCCTTTTTTTAACAAAGCCTACTTATGAAAAGCAGATGAGGGCGACAATTGGAGAACTAATAAAGCTAGGGTTCAACAATATCTCTGTAATTCGTTCAAGCAATATTGGATCATTTTCTGATATGTGTATTGGTGAAACCAAAATAAAGGAGGTCGTTCTTGAAAACTAACATCGTTTCGATAGAACAGCAGAGAGAATCGGTACATGATCTGCTTGAACGCATTTATTGTGTTCTGGAAAAACATGGGCAGATTGTCTATCAAATGGTAAATAGACCTGCTTTCCCAACCAGTAGTGGTTTGACTATGGATATAATAACTCAAGAAAAGATGGAAGCAAGTGCTGCTTATGAGTCACATAAACGTACTAGAGTTTTTATCAATTCAGCTCCAAATGAGTTGGAAAGTGCAGAAGTTCTCGAGAAACAATTAGGGGATTCTTTTCTGTACATAAAACCGTTGGATTTTATTAGAGGTAGAGGAGATATTTATGACGATCTCCAGGAAAAACTTGAAAATAGTGATGTTATGGTGATTGTTTTGGATAAAGAAGTTTCGTATCAGTGGGTTTTGAACCAACTTTACTTGTGCCAACGCATAAAATCCAGTGCAGGTTACAAGGTAGAACTTGTTTTGTTTTCACCGTATGTAGAAATAGGCGATAGTTCTGAGTTTTTTGAAAAACACATGGTGAGAGCGATTATAGTTAAGTCAGTTGATAATCTAATCAGTGAGTTGATGAAACTAGAACAATTAAGCTAACGAGATGCTGTTTGGCTTGTATTTTGTGAAAAATAATTTACTTGGGAGTATGTAGTCATGAATGGTCCTTATCCCGGTTTAAGACCTTTCCGTCCGGAAGAAGCTGGCATATATTGTGGCAGGGAAGGTGTGCTTAAGAACTTGATCGAGAAGTTGGAGAAGAAATTTATAGTCATAATTGGTGAATCTGGTTGTGGCAAGTCTTCACTGGTTCATGTCGGTTTTTTAAACAGACTGTTGTCAGGGACGCGGATAAGCGGTGGAGAGAAACTTTCTGACAAAAAAGAGGAAAAAAAATCTCCTTCCTTGTGGAAAATTGCAAGCTTCCGCCCAGGTGATGAACCGTTTAAAAACTTGTCTGACGCATTAATTAAAAATACCTCTTTACACGGTGACATTACTCAAAAATTGTGGGAACGCAATTTTTCTGCTTTGCTGCAAGATAATCCTTTAGAAGAAGATCATAATCTCCTGATTTTAGTTGATCAGTTTGAGGAGTTATTTCGTTATGAGCAGCGACCAAATACTGTTGAGACCTTTATTAATTGTCTCTTGGATTGTTCTCAATGCGATCGAGTTCACGTAGCTATTGTTTTACGTTCAGAATTTGAAAGAGATTGTCATCAATATCCAGTACTTACTGAAAAAATTAATGAGGGGACGACATTCAATGTTCGCTTGTTTTATGATGATGAATTGAGGGATATCATCCGATCTCCCGCTAATACTTTTGGTTATACTGGAAATGTAGAAAAAGAATTAGTGGAACAGATTATTAACGATGCAAAGCAAAATTCAGGGGACAGTTTAGCCTTAATACAACAAGCACTAGTTTCTTTGTGGCCGCCTGGTGCAGACATGAAGAAGGTACGACTGACTCTGAAGGCCTACCAAGAAGTTGGTGGGCTTCAGGCGTTGTCAAGGGTTGCTGAACAGGCTTTTGGCGAGTTGAACACTGAAAAAGAAAGAGTGGCAGAAATTCTATTTCGTAACTTAACTACTTTTAATGATGGAATGTTAAATGACATTCCTTACACTCGTTACCCCATGAGACTTGAACATATCGCCCAGTTGCTTCATTCTGATATACGGGCTGTTAGTGAAATTATTAATGTTTTCAGACAGCCTGGTCGACACTTTCTAATGCCGATGCAGGAAAATAAGGGCAGATTATCCGAAGGGGACATTATAGACATTAGCCATGAAGCATTGATTCGGCAATGGGAGAGATTGAAAGAATGGGCAAAAGATGAACGGAGACTGACTAAACAGTATTGGGATTTATTGAGTAAAGACTCGTTTTACAAAGCAAAAACAGGGGAGTTATTGCGCGGATTAGATTTGCAGAATGCTGAACAATGGCTTAAACGTATCCTTTCGTTTTACCCAACAGAAACTCAGTACAATCTTTGGGCTGAACGTCGTTGCAGAAACACAAAAGAAGAGAGTGTTGGAGACTTTCAACAAGTAAAGGACGAAAGTATTGGAGACTTTCAACGGGTAATTGCTTTCATTGAGCAGAGTAGAGCGGCGGAGAAGCAAGCAAAAGAAATTGCCGAAAAGGAGGCCAAAGACAAACAAGCCAAAGAAAACGAATTACGAGCCAGATATGAAGAACTACAACAGCAAAAGCTGGAGAATAGAAGAAAGAAGGCCGATGCGCTTATCGCATTTGCAGTTGCGTTTCTTCTCCTTATCTCGACTATGTCATTTGGTTTGCTATGGAATGAGGCTAAAAAAGCCCGCGAGGCAGCCATTGCCGCAAACGAGCTTGCTCAACAAGCCGAGCAATATCGTCGCCAAGAATTATTTGAATCTCGTCGTACTCATGCCGCTTTATTAGCACAAAATGGGGATTATGCAGGAGCGCAAAGCGTTTTAAAGCAAACCTATGGAATTGAGGATGACTCAGAGACGGGGAAGATGACTCGCCATGCACGGGATTGGTTGGCGGGACTGATCGAAGTCATGGGCGCAGAAGGGGAAACACTGTTTAGTGAGATTGGTAAGCCGCTTCTCGCTATGGCGATGAGTCCTGACGGAGTCAGAGTTGCAGTTGCTGGGGAAAATGGCGTGTTGCAGTTGCATGATGCGCAGACAGGAGAGCGAGTACGCACGCTCTCTGGTCATGAAAGACATGTGAATGTTTTGGTGTTTGAAACACCTCAGTCGCTAGTCAGCGCAGGACAAGATGGAAAAATTATTCGTCACGATTTGCTCAATAACACACAGTCAGTTGTATATGAAGCCGAATATGAAATTTTTGCTTTAGCACGCACTACAGAATGGCTGGCGGCAGCAGGCGCAAGTACACAAATTGTGTTGTTACCGTTGGCAGAACATGCGGGTGTTTCTGATCAAAAGATTCGTTCTATTGATTCTGGGCATGACGACAGTATTTTTTCTCTGGCCTTTGACACACAAGGAAAATATCTGGCCAGTGCTTCTGCGGATCGTAGCGTGCGAGTTTGGCAAGTGGCAGACGACGCGCTGGTCACAACTCTTGTTGGACATGCGGATATGGTTCAAAGTATCGCTTTCCACCCTGATGGACAGCATTTAGTGACAGGCAGTAAAGATAATACATTGCGCTACTGGGAACTTAACACAGGAAAGTCGCAAGTGTGTGCTGGACATGATGATGCTGTATTTAGTTTGGCATTCTTAACCCCTTCTGTTCTCGCTTCAGCCAGTGCAGATCGCACTATCCGCTTGTGGGATGTGGACAGTGGACAGACGCTTAGAGTTTTGCAAGGTCATACAGCACAAGTTACGGGGCTTTTTGGAAAAGAAAAAGAAAATGTGTTGTTAAGTGTCAGTAATGACGGTAGTTTACGTCAATGGCCAACCCATTCTCCGCGTCAACAATTATTGCCAGTTGCTTATGCTGCCTCTGCTGTGGCCATTTCTCCTGACGGCAGTTTTTTTGTCAGCGGCGCGAGAACTGGTTTATTGCAAGCCTATGCGCTTCCCAGTTTATCGCCCTTGTGGCAACGAGAAGATATTCACCAAGCAATGATTTCCAGATTAGTATTTAGCCAAAAAGGGCAATTGTTATCTGCTGATTTAGATGGTAAAGCGGTTGTTTGGCAAGTAGATAAAGTGGGTTTAACCCAATTGAGTACACTTTCTCATGAAAAAACCATTCATGGCGCGTCATTTTCAATTGATGGTCAATTTGTTATCATGACATCAAATGATGGCAATATCAGCGTTTGGTCTGTCAACGGAGAAAAACTGCAATTTCTTGAAAAAGCCCATGATGGAATTGATGTTAATTCTGTGTTTTTCAATTCGACAGGGGAATTTGTACTAACTGCGAGTGATCAAGATGTGAAACGTTGGCAATTCCAAAATGGTCAACTGACCTTACAATCCCGTCTGTCAGAAGGACAAGATATTATTTGGGCAGATTGGAATCCACAAAGTACCCGTTATCTACAAACCAGTCGTAATATGCCTGTAGGGATATTTGATGCACAGACGGGAGAAGCACTCTTCTCTTTACCCGGCCATCAAGACACAGTCCGCCAGGGTTTTTTTAGTCCTGATGGTTATCAAGTGATCACGGTCAGCCAAGACAATACAGTACAGTTTTGGGATTTATCGAAAAAACAAGAAGAAGCTAATTTTTTCCGTTTAACACTGCCTTTAACGGGAGAGATTCGTCATTCAGACCTTCGTTGTGTGGAACAAACCTGTTGGTTGATTGTCCCCGCCTCTGAACAAGAAGAACTTACCAGCGGAGCCATTGCACTTTATTCTATTAAAATGGGGCAATGATATTTTCTCTTCAAAAAAGCCACTGCACTATTTCTTGAAAGATGAATAATGCGGTGGCTTTTTTTATGCTTTCCCCCGCTCTAAATTCAAGCGAAATAACCGCATTAACGCCTCTTCATCATGGATTCTTGTAATTTTCCATTCCGAAAATCCTGAAATTCTGTAAATTCTGATTCTGACAAAATAAAGGCTTTATGAAGCACATCATTTTGTTATAAATGGAATAAGTGAAGATTTACAGCAGAGTTGACAGAAAATATTCAATTCATTAGCATAAATCGTCAGTTTCTGACTCATAACAAACAAGAGAGGAGTGTAAGTACATGCTACATGGTTTACTTGATTTGCCCGTGTGGGCTTTGGTTGCTATTACCCTAATTTTTACACATATTACTATTGCCGCCGTGACGATCTTTTTGCATCGACATCAGGCACATCGCGCCTTAGATTTACATCCAATCATAAGCCATTTTTTTCGTTTTTGGTTATGGTTGACGACGGGAATGATGACACGAGAATGGGTGGCCATTCACCGCAAACACCACGCCGCCTGCGAAACCCCTGAAGACCCCCACAGCCCGCAAATTTTCGGCATTCAACGGGTATTGTGGCAAGGCGCAGAACTTTACCGCGCTTCCGCTAAAGATAAAGCCCTATTAGAGAAATATGGTAATGGTACGCCTAATGATTGGATTGAACGTCATTTATACACCCCTTATTCGTTAATAGGCGTTTTAGTGATGCTGTTTATTGACGTGCTATTATTCGGTGTATTAGGACTAACAATATGGGCAGTGCAAATGGTTTGGATTCCATTTTTTGCGGCGGGCGTGGTCAATGGTTTGGGACACTGGTGGGGATACCGCAATTACGAGTGTGCAGATGCTTCTACTAATCTTTGTCCTTGGGGAATTTTAATTGGCGGAGAAGAACTGCATAATAATCATCATACTTTTGCCAGTTCGGCTAAATTATCGTCTCGTCCTTGGGAGTTTGATATTGGCTGGTTTTATATTCAATTACTCGCCAAATTAGGGTTAGCGCAGGTGAAAAAAGTGGCACCGCCCGCCATTAAATTAAATCCCAATCCACGGTTGGAGGATGTTTGTAGTTTATTGCACCAGCGTTTCCCCGTGATGTTGCAATACGCACAACAGGTGATCGATCACGTTTATCGTCAGGAATTGAAACACGCTAATGGCGATTCCCGCACCTTACTCAAACGAGCCAGAGCCTTATTGATTCGGGAAGAGTCGCTGTTGGACGATCAAGAAAAGTCGCATTTGCAACATATTTTAGCGCAAAATCACGCCTTAGAAACCGTGTATCAATACCGTTTACGTTTACAAAATCTCTGGCAACACACCACCGCCAATCAAGAACTTTTACTACAATCGTTACAAGAATGGTGTCGTCAAGCTGAAGCCAGCGGAGTGCAAGCTTTGCAAGAGTTTGCGCAATTATTACGCCGCTACACCAATATGCCAGCAACCGCTTGATTATCATAAAAATTCTAACTAGCCTTTCCTAGCAAGAAAGGCTAGAGCGGTGGTGTTTTTGTATTTTGCAACACTTGATTATTATACTTTTTTACTGCAAAAGTAAACGGGCAAGCATCCGCTCATAAATCTCAGATAAAGTGTCAATTTCAGTCACATTGACACATTCATTGACTTTGTGAATGGTGGTATTATTCACACCCAATTCAACCACTTGCGCCCCCGTCGGCGCAATAAAACGCCCATCCGATGTTCCCCCTGCCGTCGATAATTGCGCAGAATAGCCGCAAATGTCCTGAATCGCCGCTTGCGTGGCTTCTAATAATTCTCCAGCCGCAGTTAAAAAAGGTAAACCTCCATGCTCCCACGTTAAATCGTATTGAATCGAGTATTTTTGCAATAATTCATTAATTTTTTGCTGTAAATCCTCGTGTGTGACCTCTGTACTGTAACGAAAATTAAATATCACATTCAAATGGTTAGGAATCACATTGGTGGCTCCTGTTCCCGCATTAATATTAGAAATTTGAAAACGGGTTGGCGGAAAAAACGCATTGCCCTGATCCCATTCTTGTGCGCATAAGTCGTTCAAAATAGGCGCAAAACGGTGAATTGGATTGTCGGCTAATTCGGGATAGGCAATGTGACCTTGAATGCCGTGTACGGTTAAACGTCCCGTTAAAGAGCCGCGTCGCCCATTTTTCAAAATATCGCCTAATTTTTCCTTACTCGACGGTTCACCCACCATGCACCAATCAATGTATTCTCCACGATTCATCAAGGTTTCTACCACTTTAACCGTGCCATGTGTGGCCACGCCTTCCTCATCTGAAGTCAGCAAAAAAGCAATCGATCCCGCGTGTTCAGGATGCGCCGCCACGAAACGCTCGGCCGCTGTCACCATCGCCGCCACGCCGCTTTTCATGTCCGCTGCCCCGCGACCGTACAAATAACCGTCTTCAATCGTCGGTTGAAAAGGGTCATAACGCCATTTTTCTACCGGCCCCGTCGGCACCACGTCCACATGTCCCGCAAAAACCAACAGCGGCTTGGCCTCACCGCGTCGTGACCACAAATTTTGCACGTCACCAAAAGACAGCCATTCATTATTAAAACCAAAAGCAGCCAATCGCTCGGCAATTAGGCTTAAACAGCCCTCTTCTTTAGGCGTAATAGACGGGCGACGTATTAATTCAATCGTTAATTCTACCGTTGGAGACAGGGTCATGGTATAAATCCGTAAATCATTTAAAAATAAAACAGAAAAAAAGGATAATTCGATCCGTGATCAAATTACCCTTTTTATTGTCGTAATAATCCGCTTATTGCGCGGCCGATTCTTCTTGTGTAACAGGTTTTTCTACCGCAGGTTCTGCGACGGGCTTAACGATTTGAATCGTGGCTTTTTCGCGCAACAATTCAACATACTTTTGCATACGCTCATTGCTGACCATTTGTTGAATATGGTTTTTCACACCGGCCAACGCGGGGGGAGACATGGTACGCACTTCATCAACCCGCACAATATGCCAGCCGAATTGAGATTTTATGGGAGTTTCGCTGAGTTCTCCCACTTTCTGATTCTGCATGGCAGTGGCAAATTCTGGCACCACCGCATTGGCTTCTACCCAACCTAAATCGCCGCCTTTCTCCGCACTGCCTGCGTCAATGGATTTGGTTTTGGCTAATTCGGCAAAATCGCCTTTTTGTTGCAATTCAGTTAATACTGCTTTTGCGTCTTCTTCAGTGGCAGATAAAATATGACTGACACGATATTCTTGTGGCATGGTGGTGGTTTTCACCAATTCATCATATTTGGCTTGAATTTCTTCTTCAGAAACAGGATTTTTTGCCAAATAATCGTCAAGAATTTGTGAAGCCAATAAGCTGCCCATTGCCGTGTTTAATTCACGTTTAAATTCGGCGGTTTGATCAATGCCTTCTGCTTTAGCCGCTTGAATTAATAATTCCCGATCAATTAAACCTTGCATCATATCGGCTTCGCTTTGCATTTGGCCTTGACCTTGGCGGGCGCGAGCAAAAACCGCTTCTTTGTATTTTTTCCAGTCATGTTCGGTGACGTTTTGTTCATTGACCACCGCTACGGCTTCGTCTGCGGTTTCCGCAGCGTGAACCGATAAAGTGACAACACAACACAATAAGCCGCTGGTAATTAACGGTTTTAACATGAAAAAAGAACTCCACAATTGGGGGGTGAAAAATGAATCATGCCATTATTGCATTTCATCAGGGGTTTTGGCATGAATACTTAGGGCGTGAATGTCAGACGACATCAATGCGGACAAGGCTTCGTACACCATGCGATGGCGTTGTACTAAGGATTTGCCTGCAAATGCTGCGCTGACAAGGTGTACAGTAAAATGCCCGCCACCACTGCGTGCGCCGGCGTGGCCGGCGTGTTGGTGGCTGTCGTCGATGATGTCGATCTGTTTGGGTTGAAATGCGGTGGTTAAACACCCGCGAATTTTTTCTACGCGATCATCACTCATGCGTTTGTCCTTTTACGGTAACACTTTTTTAAACGGTTTAACCACCACTCGCGCATAAATGCCCGCTTCTAAGTAAGGATCAGCGTTTGCCCATTGTTGTGCGGCTTCTAAATTGTCGAATTCGGCGATCACTAAACTGCCCGTAAAGCCCGCGTTACCGGGATCGTTACAGTCAATCGCAGGGTGCGGCCCTGCAATGATCAGACGACCTTGTTCTTTTAAAATTTCTAATCGCGCCAAATGGGCAGGACGAGTTTGGCGACGCGCTTCTAAACTATCGGCGACATCTTCGCTAAGAATGGCATAAAGCATGGGTTAATGTCTCAAGTATTGCAGTTCAAAATGACGAAGTGAATTATAACGTTTTTATAAGCGAAATTTAAGGGGGCGCGAATTATTTTTGTAAGGGTTGTAACAGCGTCACATTGGCTTCCATAAACGCATAAACATCAATTAAATCCCGCGGCCGCATATCGACTAAACTCTGTGCTAAATAATCAGCAAATGTCAATAATTGGCGATAAGTTTGCCAATTGGGTTGAGTATGATAATTGAGATTAAACGCACATAATTCTGCGGCCAATGGAATAATATCTGGATTTAATAAAATATCGGTTTCTGGATAAGTTATAAATAAAAAACTGGTGACAATGCGCCAATGTGCGGCATTCATTTGCATCAATCCCGCAACAAAAGCATTAAATCGCGCTTCTATGGCTTGTTCGGCGAAGAGAAATTGATAGAGTTTTTCTGCAAATAAGCGTTGTTGTGCGGGGTGTTGCAAGCCTTCTTCTAAAGATATTTTTTCAATGTCGCTTAATACCTGTGCCGTTTCTATAATCATCACACTGCGTTCGCAAATTTCTTGATAATTTTTCTCCCGTAATAATTGCGAAAAAGTGGTTTGATTTAAATAATTCTGCATTGCGGTATGGGCAGAAATTCGGGCTTGTCGATAGGTTTTTAAATAACTTTCGCTGTAAAAACCTTCGCCATATTGGTGTAAAAAACGCTCAATTAACACGGGCAACGGTTGATAGCCGATAACTTTTTGTTCGGAGGAAATTTTTAAATCGTCTAATAATCTATTTTGTGCTTGTTGGGGGTCTAAGCGGGCTAATAAAGTTTTTTCTTGACGCAATAATTTTTGTCCCGCGCCCACAAAAAAAACCCGTAAATGTTTATCCGTACACGCTAAAATCTGTCCTAAACCCCATTCGGGTTTTTTCGGATGTCGCACGCGGTCGCCCACGCGAAAAGTGCGCACATTTTCTTGTTCATAGGCTAAACGATGGCGGGCTTGCGCCAGTATTTCATCATAATAATATTCTAATGCAGGATTGACCCCGCGCAAACCCGCCACCACTTGTTCGCTCCATTGCAAATAATCGTGACGACGTTTACGACTCCAATTTAACGGCGGCGCGTGCGCAATATCGTACACGTTACAAATTTTATCCGCTAATTTCAATTGTTTAGCGCGAATGGAGAGTGAAGACGCATGTTCTATTTGGCGACGTTTGCGTTCTACTTTGGATAAGGTTTTATCATCGGTCACTTCGTTGACTACAGATAAGACTTCAACGCCGCATAAGGTTTGAATTTCTTCTGGCGTGGCGTTGGTGTCTTCCAACGTGTCGTGTAACAATGCACCAGCCAGCGTAACCACATCGCGTACACCACCAATTTTCCAAAGAATATCAGCGATTTGGATGGGATGATTGATGTAAGGAGAGGCATTACGATCTTTACGACGTTGATCACGGTGCTTGTCTGCGGCAAAACGTAAAGCGGTTAATAACAGAGAAATGGCATCATCGTTGTTATTGGACATCATTGTCTATCATCTACGTACAAATTAAATGTAAAAGCGGTTTATCATGAATTAGCTTACGCCTTAACGACGCGATACGTCAAATCAATCTGCATTATTTTTTTAATAACAGGAAACACGTCAACTCAGGTGACAGTGGCCTTGTCACTGCGTTAAACTGGTGTGGAGATTTTTGTTAAAAACCACCCTAATGAGGATTAATCAATGGGCTTTATTCGTGTTATTAGTTTGTTTACTTTGCTGTTATTGTCTTGGTCGAGTCAGGCATTTTTTAATATTAATTCCGATCCGAAGTCATTATGGCAATTTCGGGAGCAATATGTGCGTTTAGAAGCGCGAGAAAATACTGCATTGCCCAATCAACACCCCGTGCAATTAGAGACCGCACAATTGCAACGCGCTTTGACGCATGTCGCCGTGTTAAAAAATGAACAAATGATTCCTTTATTTTCACGCTCCGAATTGACCATTTTAATTGATGCCATTGGGCGCGGTTTGGCAAAAGCCAGCCCCGATGAAGATGTGGTCTTTGCCGTCATCGGCGCGCATCCCGGCCTCATTACCCGTGAAAATCGAGTCACCACAGGACGTGTTTTTTTTCAAGCAGATCGCTTAAATCTGATCGTGGGCGATGTTCATGCAGAAATTGATTACCATCAAGATCGCCGTTTGTATCCTTTTGTGGCAGGGCGACGCGATCAGGCCAAAATCCCCGAACGTCCCCTTGTCGCGCAAACCGGACAAACGTTGATGGATCAACGTGCCGATTGGGTGCAATTGGATTTAGCCGCAGCCTTGCCTTTGCCTGAATCCCACCCGATGGCGACTATGCCTTCGATTTTTGTCAATTCCGCGCCTTCCGACACGCAAGTGAAAATGACGCAAGAAATCGCGCAGTTAAAAGCAGAAGTGGCTGAGTTAAAAGCCAGTGAAACTGCATCCGATCCCGTGTCCGTACCAACCCCTGCGGCTGCGCCTGTGCTGTCATCTACGGTAGAAGCGCGTTTGCGGGAGTTGAAACGTTTACGCGATCAAGAGTTAATTTCCGAAGCGGTGTATCAACAGAAACAACAAGAAATTTTACGGGATTTGTAATTTTTCTCACTCACTGGCAAACGATTCTTGTTGGTTTGCCAGTGATTTTTGAGAATAGGATCAACGCCAAATCTTAACCATGACGCGCCGCAAAATCCTTCATAAAATCAACCAACGCCACAACACCCGATTCTGGCATGGCGTTGTAAATACTGGCACGCATTCCCCCCACAGAACGATGTCCCGCTAAAGTCAATAAGCCCGCTTGTTCGGCTTCTTTCAAAAAGGGTTTTTCCAATTCTTCACGCGCCAAAGTAAAAGGCACATTCATCCAAGAACGCACCTCTTTTTGCACAGGATTGTGATAAAAACCCGATTGATCAATATAATCATACAATAAAGCCGCTTTACGTTGATTCCGTACGGCCATTGCTGCCAAGCCACCTTGGGCTTTTAACCACTTAAACACCAAACCCGCGATATACCACGCATAAGTCGGCGGAGTATTAATCATTGAATCATTATCCGCTTGAACTTTATAATCCAAAACTTGCGGTAAATGCGCTTTCGCCTGACCAATTAAATCTTCTCGCACAATCACCACAGTAATTCCCGACGGGCCAATATTCTTTTGTGCGCCGGCGTAAATTAAACCAAATTGATTCACGTCAATAGGACGCGATAATAAAGTGGAAGACATATCAGCCACAACCGGTACATTTCCCACATCGGGAACGTTTGAAATTTCTAAACCATTAATGGTTTCATTTGGGGTGTAATGAAAATAGGCCGCATTCGGATTACATTTCCATTCACTGCGGGCGGGTAGTGCGGTATAACGAGAAGATTCTGCACTGGCGACGACATTGACTTGACAGTGACGTTTTGCCTCGTCGATGGCTTTTTTCGACCAAATGCCCGTATTTAAATAATCGGCTTGGGTGTTGTCGCGTAATAAATTCATAGGAATCGCAGCAAATTGCGCGCTGGCTCCGCCTTGTAAAAACAACACTTTATAATGCGCAGGAATCGCTAATAATTCGCGTAAATCCGCTTCGGCTTGGCTGGCAATAGACACAAATTCTCGCCCACGGTGGCTCATTTCCATCACGCACATGCCTGAATTCTGCCAATCTAACAATTCGGCTTGGGCTTGTTGTAAGACTTCATAGGGTAATGTGGCGGGGCCTGCACTGAAATTATAGGGTCTTGACATGGTTTTCTCTTTTTTTGGGTTGAAAAGCGCAATGGTAATGCGCTTAGGCTGACTTGGCAAGCGGCTAAAATGCAGCCTATTTTTTTCTCATTATGTTAGACTTAAACACGCTAAAACCTCCTGCGTTCCTGCGTTAAATTGCCGCTATACCAATTTTTTCAGAGTCGTATAATAATACTTTTTAAATAGGAGAGAATAATGAACAAGAGATATGAAGATTTAGAAGAGTTAATGTCAACAGGTGAAGCGAGAGAAGTGAAGCGAGCGATGGCAGTAAGAATGTCTTTGCTTGGTTTTGTGCGTGCGGAAGCGGCTTTAGCGTGTTGTGTCAGTGTGCAATTTGTGGATAAATGGAAAGCCATTTATTTAGCGTCAGGGGTGGAAGGATTAAAGTTAGCGTATAAAGGCTCGCCAGGGTATTTAAAGCCGCGTGAACGAGAAGATGTGATTAATTGGATACAAGAAAAGAAGACAATAACAATAGAGGAACTAAAGAGATACTTAAAAGAGGAGTATGATGTTTTCTATTCTTCAAATACTTCTTATACTAAATTATTAGAAGAAGCGAATTTAAGTTATAAGAAGACACACAAAGAGAATTCGGCAAAAGATGAGGTAAAAGTAGAAGCTAAAAAAAAAGAGATTAAGGATTTAATAGATAAGGAGCGTGAACAGATAGAAAGTGGAGAGGTAATGTACTGGATGCAAGACGAAAGCCATCAGTTGTGGGGAGATATTTGTGGTTATGTTTGGTCGAAAAAAGGAGAAAGAACGTCAATAAAGATGAGTAATTATCGCACTTCTCAAACGTGGTATGGAGCGGTGAATATTTATACGGGAGAATTTATTTTAGATAGGGCAAAGAAAGCTGATACAAAATATACGATAGACTTTATTAACTGGCTCATTTACAGATATAAAGAAGCCCGTCATGTGATTATTTGGGATGGTGCAAGTTATCATCGTTCTGAAGGTTTAAGAACTTATTTAGAGAAATTAAATGGGGGACTTCCAGAATCAGAATGGAAAGTTCGTTTATTAAGATTTGCGCCCAATGCCCCAGAGCAAAATCCAGTCGAGGATATTTGGCTTCAAGGTAAGAATTGGGTCAGAAAGAATTTTCATCGTCTATCAAGCTTTAAAGAAGTCACTAGTATGTTTGAGACCTTTTTGTCAGGTAAAGTGTTTAAGTTTAATAAAATTAAACAGTATCTTATACCTAATATCTAGGTAGATATTAAAACTTAATTTGTTTTTATATCTCACATAATTTTGGTATATTTTGAGTTTCCCATGTCCTTATTTTCTTTTCTATTTCCTTTCAAACGACGATCCTCACGCCGGGTAGTGCTTAAAGATGCAGTACAAGAAACACGCTTGTTCAGCACACGGGTTATTTTGGGATGGATGGGGATGTTGTTGGCGTTGTCTTTTATTGTGGTGCGTTTGGTTTACTTGCAAGTGGTTGATCATGAACGTTATACCACTTTATCAGAGAGCAATCGTTTAAAAATTCTCCCGATTCCACCCACTCGCGGCTTTATTTTTGACCGCAATGGGGTGTTGTTGGCCGAAAATCGTGCTTCGTACCGTTTGGAGTTGATTCCTGAGCGCATTCCTAATCTGGATGAAACCATTAACGACCTGCGCACGTTGGTGCATATCAGTGAAGAAGATGTCACGCGTTTTCGCCAACAAATGCGACGTTATCGCCCATTTGATCCGGTGCCGTTGCGTTTTCGTTTGACGGAAGATGAAGTGGCACGTTTTTCGGTGCAAAGTTATCGTTTTAAGGGGGTGGGGATTGAGTCGGATTTAAGCCGATATTATCCGTTGCACCAGAGTGGTGCGCACATTATTGGTTATGTGGGGCGTATCAGTGAAGAAGAATTGAAAGTGATCGATCCCTCCAATTATCGCGGAACAAATTATATTGGCAAGACGGGGGTGGAAAAGTCTTACGAGCGTTATTTACACGGTCAAGTGGGCTATCAGGAAGTGGAAACGGATGTGCGTGGTCGTGTATTGCGGGTGTTGGCGCGTAAAGCTCCCGCACCGGGTAAAAATTTGTATTTGAATATTGATATGGCGTTGCAGAGTTTTGCCGAAGAGTTAATTCGAGATGAGCGAGCGGCTATTGTGGCCATTGATCCGCAAAATGGCGCGGTGTTGGCTTTGGTGAGTATGCCCAGTTATGATCTGAATTTATTTGTTGGCGGAATTGATGCTAAAACCTATAAAGAATTGCGTGATTCGCCAGATCGCCCGTTATATAACAGAGCCATTCGCGGACAGTATCCGCCGGGATCAACCATTAAATCTTTTGTGGGATTGGCAGGATTAGAATATGGCATTCGCACGGAACATTCGCGGGTGTGGTGTTCGGGCGCATTTCAACTCAAAGGACAATCTCATCGTTATCGAGATTGGAAACGCAGTGGTCATGGTTCTGTCAATTTCCACACTGCTGTAGAACAATCTTGTGACGTGTATTTTTATGATCTGGCACACGATCTGGGGATTGATCGCTTGCATACTTTTATGACGCGATTCAAATTTGGACAGAAAACCGGTATTGATCTGGTGGGTGAGTTGTCCGGTTTAATGCCTTCACGAGAATGGAAACGCCGCGCCCGCAAAGCCGCATGGTATCCCGGGGAAACGGTGATTACTGGAATTGGTCAGGGTTACATGCTGGCGACTCCGTTACAATTGGCGGTGGCGACGGCCACTTTAAGTATGCACGGGCAGTTTTTGCAACCCAGAGTGGCTTTTGCCACTGAGGAAGCCAGTGGTCATGAGAGCGAAGCCATCCCCGCACAACAGCGAGATCAGGTGCTTTTGAAGGAAGATAATTTTTGGGTGCAAGCCATTTTGGGTATGGAAGCGGTGATTTATGGTTCTCGTGGCACTGCACGCAAAGTGGCACGAGGCGCGCCTTATCGCTTTGCGGGAAAAACAGGAACGGCTCAAGTTTTTGGTATTAAGCAAGATGAGCGTTACAATGCGGCGCGGTTAGATAAACGTTTACACGATCATGCGTGGTTTGTTGCTTTTGCGCCGGTGGAAAAACCCCGTATTGCTATTGCAGTGATCGTAGAAAACGGCGGCGGTGGAAGCAGCACAGCGGCTCCGATTGCGCGAGAGGTGATGGATTTTTATTTGTTAAATAATCCTGCTACCTTGTTAAGTCAACCTGCTACAACAAAATAATGGGGTTTGTAAACTGATTATTTTGTTTGAATTAGCATTTATCGGATTAAAAAAATTAAATCCCTTACCCTTATTCAGGTATTAAAAATAACTCATGCTCCTCCATTTTGGGGATAAAAAAATATTTTTTTAGGAGAAATGAAAATGAGTCGAAATTTGCCTGATAGCGTTCTTAAAAAATCGGTTGAAATAGCTAGAATAGAAAAAGTAATAGATTCTGAATTATCTTGGAAAGATGAGAGTGGAAATAAAAACTATAAAAAAACAAATTTTGTGCCTGTTAAAAATAAAATAGATAAGGCAACAATCCGAAATTTATTTTTTATGGCTGCGTATAAAAAAAGTAGAATTATAGATGAATGTGAATATAGTTTTGCTTTATTTTATATGGAAAACAATACACGGTATCCCATTTTACAACTAGAAGTCTATGGTCAATTTCAGCAAAGTCATCGCAGCAGTGAATTTAGTGAAATATTTTTTGGCCCGCATCTTCATTTTTATAATACTCAAATAGAACTTGAAGAAGAACTGGGATGTAATGACTTTCAAGAATGGGTTAGTTTATATTGCCATATTGCAAAAATTGAGCTAAAAATAGAAATTAAAACTCCTTTTTAAAACTAAGGTGAATGACTATGATTAATTGCTGTGAACTATTTAAAAATCTTGGATTTACTGCTGAAAAAACAAAAGGTTGTGATGGTTCAGATGTCCTAAGAATAACAACGCCTTCTACATTTTCAGACGGGCAGCCTGTTTTTTTCTATTTAATTAATAATAATGAAAAAATCCAATTGACAGATGATGCTTCAACGTTATTTAAATTCGTTAAAGATGGCTATGAAATGAAAAATAGATGGAAATCTATCTACTCTATCATAGACAAATATGAACTTAATAGAAACAACGGTGAAATTTACATTGATGTAGATAATTCTAATCTATGGCAAGGCTTTGGCCAATTTATAGCTTGTGTCAATGAAATTATTAATTATGAAAAAGGTCTTCACATTGCACAACCCACTTTAGATTTTGTAGAAATGGTGGCAGCCGAATTAGAGAAAATAGCCCCAATACAAGAGAGAAATCCTGTTATTATCGGTGGCAGTCATAAAGAATATACCTTTAATTTTAAGCAAAATGATAGATATGTCGATGCTGTTCCAGTTCATCCCACATCAACAGGTCATTTACTTCGTAAATTAGTAGATATAAGATTGGCACAACCTGAATTAGACATTTTAATTGTGCTTAATGATAATAATGTGGATAAAAACAAGATTGATAAAGAAATGCTTGTATTAAGCAGTATGGCCAGTGTGATTGACTTTACTGATTTGAAGCAATTGCGAGTTCATTAGATTTGTCTGAATCAGAATTTACAGACACAAGAATTTTCAAAATTGATTCTTGCCAGTCGTTTATTTTCAACAGATTTCTTATTCTTTAATTCTGAAAATCCTAAAATTCTGTAAATTCTGATTCTGACAGAAAAATTTTATGAATGACTTAATTTTGGTATAGTTCTTATTTTTTAATCAACTAAGGAATATTAACAATGGATATTCAACAACTAAAAACCATCTACATTAGTCAAATCAAAGATGATTTTACTGATCAAGAAATAAACCCAAATTATTTTAACGCATTAAACAGTGGTGTTAATTTGCTGTTTAAAGCTGTTTATCTTGAGCGTGAATTGGCTCATTTGTTCATTTCTTCATTAGAAGATGTTTTGGGTGAAAAAAGCACGGATTATAATGCGTTTGCTGCTTTCGTAACTTACTTGGAAAAGTATTTAAAATTTATATGCAAAACATCTGGATTAAAATCTGAATATGAATCGCTCAGTGGTTTTATCAAAACCTTGTTTTTAGATAATGCAAGTTTTCCATGTCATGAGAGAAAGGATATTAAGAAACTCTCAGGACAAGCCCCACTGCGTGAATTTTTGTGTACGGCACATTGTGCGCGCCTTGATGTGGCTCACGCCAAAGAAAAACAACAAATTATGCCCAATTGGTGCCAGAATCAAGTTGAAATTCTGAAAAACCGCAATGCGGTATTAATGGTTTTTGTATTGGCTACCTTAAAATATCAAGAGGCTTTGAAGGCTAAAATTCGCACTGAAGAAGTGAACAATGAACCCTCTATAAAATCTTATTTGGAAAAAGTGGTTCAAAAGTTTTCCAGCTTGGAAAATGGTTTTGTTGAGTTAAATTGTGCGGGGAATGGCTATAGAGGAAATGTGCTAGAGTTGTGGAAAAAAACCGATGGAAAACGGTTTTTTCTATTTGCTGACGCGGGAATGGGAAAAACCACTACCCTACAATATATGGTGTTGCAAGAGGCAAAAGTTGTTTAAATAATACGGCTGTGCCTTTTCCTGTTTATATTGAGTTGAAACTTTTTTCACCGTCAACTCCCCTGACTGCTTCTGTCGCCAATCAATTGGGATTGCCTGTTGGATCTACCGAGAAATATTTAAAAGAAGGGAGATTATCCTTATTTTTAGACGGGCTAAATGAAGTGTCTATCGGTCAAAGAAATGAGGCGATTAGAAATATTCAATCTCTTCTTAATGATTATCCTGATGCACCTGTTATTGTAACTTCGAGAAATCACTATATTTTTCAGTCAAATCAAGAAGAACAACTTCCTCAGTTTGAACTGCGAGAAATGGATGATGAACAGTTAAAACTGTTTTTTGCTAAAAATGGCTCGCCTCAAGTTAATGCGCTTTTTAATATTGAAAAAGAAATTGAGCAGGCTGAGGGCAGCAATTTCTTAAATTGGTTGCGCGTGCCTATGTTATTTAAGATGTTGCTCAGTATGGCTGAGGACATTTGTGAAAAATTTCCTGAGCCTGAACCCCAAGACAAAAGAATGGCGGTTTTTGAAGAACGTACACAAACTCAACTTTCTGTAATAGAGTACTTTATCAATGGTATTTTTGAACGAGAACAAGGACGAGACAGTGGTTTTAATCCCATTGCTTTTGAAACGTTATTGAAGGATTTGGCAGTTCATCTTTGGGATAGCAATGAACAACATGGCTCGATTAGAACCAGTGAAGCGGTGGATTTTTTAAGAGAAGCCATTAAAAATGGTTTTCCTAATACCGACGTGAGTTATTTCTTAGATAAGTCTGTTGAGTTACGAATCTTAAAAAAAGATGGGATGCTTTATAGCTTTGCTCATGAGGAGTATTTTAATTATTTTAACGGATTAAAAAGTCGGCGGTAATTATCGTGCTTTACTCTGAAGCTGATTTATTAGATGAGAAAAAAGAGCTTTCCATTCTCACACAATGGCAAAGAGAGCCTCCCACTGACTCCAAATTACGCGATATTGCTCGAATTAATCCTTTATTAGTCGCAAGGTATTTAAATAAACTTCGTCGTCCACCTCTGGAATTTAAAGAAGAGATTAAGCATTTATACATTGCTTTTGTTAAGAGTAAAAAACCAAATCGAGCTTTCTTAGCTTCTCAAGCCTTATATGAATTAAGATATTATGAAGAGCTGTTTTCCGTATTTGCAGAAATTCCTGTGGTCTCGGAGAAAACGCACGGCTTGCTATTAGCCCGTTTATTCAATCAGACCGCTTCAAGTTTTGTATTTAATTTGCTTAAACAATTATTTAGCCGCTATAGAAAAAATCCAGATGCGACCTCTGATGTGCTTTGGCGGTGGGCGGTTGAGGCGTTGCCAAATGATTTAATACTACGAGAAGAAAACAAAGAAGATGTATTGGCTATTTTTGACTTTTTCTTAGCGCAACCGCAATACTCTGACACTTTACATTGGTTTGATGAAAAATTTGAAACGCTGCATTCGCAATTCGTTATCAAAATAGAGCAGTCTGAAAATACAAAATTTTGCTCCCGCTTTTACAATCATTATCTTGCGCGTTGTGATGTTCAAGAAGTGATGCCCCTGCTACAGAATATGCGGCAAAAAAAGCTGCATATTGATATTTTTGCTGTCAATAAAATTGTTCATAAAATTATTGGCTTTGAAGCAAGAAATGCGCTTCTTCAGCAAATGCGCGACGAAAACATTGCGCTGGATACGGTGACTTATTCCATTTTGCTCACCAAAGCTCCCGATTTTGCACAGGCCAAGGCGATTGTGCAGCAAATGCGCGACGAAAATATTGCGCTGGATACGGTGACTTATTCCACTTTGCTCACCAAAGCTCCTGATTTTGCACAGGCCAACGCGATTGTGCAGCAAATGCGCGACGAAAACATTGCGCTTAATACGGTGACTTATAATACATTACTGGACAAAGCAAAAAAAAGTAAAGAACCTTTAAATGTCTTTCTGGGCTTACTTGAAGAAATGATACAGCTTGGACTTAAACCCAATTTTCCCCCAAATAAACCCCCTTACACAACTTTTGCCGTCGAAGATAAAATTAGACGTTCCCTAAAGCCCTTTGCCACATGGAAAAAAAACCAACAAGCTGTTTTAAATCAAAAACCCCCACACTTTAAAAAAGCATGGCAGGATTTTTTTAACAGTTTTTTCTATCCTCAAAATTGAAAAACCAAACCATGCTATAAAAAATTATTTCATTCAGGTATGAAAAACAACCCATGACCCTCCATTCTTTTTCCCACCTTTACTCCCCATTAAGTGAAGCCTTGCAAAAATTGGATGCCCTCAGCGATGCGGCAGAAACGCATGGGATTTTATGTGGTTTATTGTGTTTAAGTCCGCATCCACAAGCGGATTGGGAACGTTATTATCAACGTTTCTTACGCTATGTTTTAGACGATACTAACCGTTTAAAAGCCGATCCACGTTGTCAGCATTTATTGCAGGCTTTACAAGATTATACTGAATCGCAATTGCGCAGTAATGAATTGACTTTTTCTCTGTTATTACCCGATGATCATTTGCCTTTAGTTGAGCGGGTGCAAGCCTTAATGAATTGGTGTACGGGATTTTTATTTGGTTTGCATTTAGAACAGCCTTTTGCCACAGCGCAATTAGATGCGGATATGCAGGCTTTTTTAAATGATATTTCCGCCATTTCTCAATTGGCATTGCCCAGTCAAGACGATAACAGTGATGAAGCAGATTATATGCACGTATTAGAATATGTGCGCATGGGCGTTTTAACCTTGTATCAACAACGGTATTATCAAAATCCGCAAAATCAGTCACAAATGGAATAGAACAAGAATGGATAAACAGGAATTTGTTTTACGGCGACAAGAATTGATGAATATCGTCGGCGACGGCGGTATTGCGTTACTGCCCTCCGCACCCGAAGCAATACGCAATAGAGATGTACATTATCCCTATCGTCCCGACAGTGATTTTTATTACCTCACCGGATTTCCAGAGCCTGAAGCCTTAATGGTGTTGATTCCCGGCCGCGCTCAGGGCGAGTTTTTATTGTTTTGCCGTGAGCGTAATCCAGAACAGGAAACGTGGCACGGACGGCGGGCAGGTTTGGAAGGTGCGTGTGACAAATATGGCGCAGATGATGCGTTTCCGATTACAGATATTGATGATATTGTACCGGGGTTAATGGAAAGTCGTCGCCGTGTCTATTACCCCATGGGCTGTTATCCTGAGTTTGATACCCATGTGATGGCGTGGATGAACCAGTTACGCCAAGCGGCGCGGCGCGGTGTGAATCCGCCTGAAGAGGTGATCGCCTTAGATCATGTTTTACACGAAATGCGTTTATTCAAAAGTAAAGCGGAAATCACAGCCATGCGTCAAGCGGCAGCGATTGCGATCAGTGGGCATTTGCGGGCGATGCGTTGTTGCCGTCCGAATGGCAACGAAGCTGATGTAGAAGCGGAATTATTATATGAATTTGCCCGTTTGGGCAGTAAATCCACCGCATATCCTTCCATTATTGGCGGCGGAGCAAATGGTTGTATTTTGCATTATACCGAGAATAATGCGCGATTAAATGCAGGCGATTTATTATTAATTGATGCAGGCGCAGAATTTGATTATTATGCCTCAGATATTACAAGAACTTTTCCTGTTAATGGCACGTTTAATTCTGCGCAAAAAGAAGTGTATGAATGGGTATTAGCGGCACAATTGGCTGCTATTGAGCAAGTGCGGCCTGATCGCCATTGGAATGACCCGCATGATGCCGCAGTTCGGGTATTAAGTGAGGGTTTATTGGCCATGGGCATATTGCAAGGAAATATAGAAACGGTGATTAAAGAAGAACAGTATAAACGCTTTTATATGCACCGTACTGGACATTGGTTAGGCATGGATGTACATGATGTGGGTGATTATAAAATTGATGAACAATGGCGATTATTAGAAGCGGGAATGGTATTAACGGTGGAGCCGGGGCTTTACATTCCAGCGGGCAGTCGCGGGGTTGATCCGAAATATTGGAATATTGGGATTCGGATTGAAGATGATGTATTAGTCACGGCACAGGGTCACGAAGTTTTAACGGCGGCTATGCCAAAAACCATTGATGCCATTGAAGCGGTGATGGCGACGGGACAATCATAAAGTATGACTTGTATTTTAGGAATTGATCCCGGATCGCGGGTGACAGGATTTGGTGTGATCGAATGGGTGCGCCAAAAAGCGTATTTTCGAGAATGTGGCTGTATTCGATTAACCGCAGAGGCGTTGCCTGAACGTTTACAAGAAATTTTCTTAGGAATTACGGAAGTGATTACACGTCAAGCACCAGATGTATTAGCGATTGAGCAGGTTTTCATGTCGCACAACGCTAATTCTGCGTTAAAATTGGGTCAAGCGCGGGGAGTGGCGATTGTTGCGGGCGTTTTACGTGGTTTGTCGATAGCCGAATACGATCCGACGCAGATTAAACAAGCCATCACCGGACAAGGTCATGCCGATAAAACACAAGTGCAGCACATGATTAAAGTGCTACTCAATTTATCCGATACGCCACAAGCCGACGCGGCCGACGCATTAGCGGTTGCGCTGTGTCACGCCCATACGACACGGTACACACAACGTTTACAAGGGATTCGTTTTAATTTAAAATAAAGTGAAAATTTATTTTTAACAAGGGCTTGCGTCGCCAAAAAAATGTGTAACAATATAAGTAACAACGTCTCACAATTCTAACACAATATAAAAATAAAAAATCTCCACCTAAAAAATATAAATAGCTCTACACGCATGGAGTGATTTATCAGGAGTTGTTATGGCCGTTGTTCACTTAAAAATCCCCGCGCAACTGTACCAACGTTACAGTCATCTGGCTTATTCCCGTGCTTTAGAACCTGCGCATTTTATGTGTCAAGTTTTGGCTGATCATTTGGCGCGTCGTCCGTCGTGCGCTATCAGAGGGCAAGGGTCGCGTTCCCGTCCGCTTACAACCCCGATGACTCGTTTTACTTTGTCAACCACCATGTTTGAATGTTACGCTGACATGGCGTATCAGTATGGTGTTACACCAAATGATTTAATTTTAAACGTGTTAAATCAACAGCTTACACAGCAAATATCAACATTAAGTTCAGCCTGCGATCACCGTACTTGTGCAGTACGCTGTCAAAGTCAGGGAAAAAGTGAGCGTAGAATGGGAGAGGTGGCTTGTTTGTTGTAGTCTTGTCTGAAAGTTTACAGGCAATAACCTGCAAGGCGTTCCTGCGGAATTGGATTGTAATTCGGTTGTGGGAGTGCCTTTTGGGGATAACGTATTTGGCAGGGAGATGACGGTAGGAAGTGGAAATCGTGATTCTGACAGATTTTTCATTCCAATTTATGCCGTGTTTTTCTGTCAGATGAATAATTGCATATTGGTCATCTTTACCTTCTACAATTAAACAATCAGCACCGTTTTTAGCAGAACTCATCCGCGCACCTCAATATGATGACGTGTGGCGATTTCCAATTCTTCAGTGGAATAACATACGGTTTTGGATTCAGTCACATCAACACGGTGGAGAGCAACCGAAGCGGAAATAAAAGGCTGTTCTTGATGTAATCCCGCCAAAGCATAGACACAATCCCAACTGTGGGTAGTGGCAAATACCTGTATATTGAAGAGGTTAGCTGTTTGAATCACAAAACGCCACATGTCTTCCATTGCGCTGTAATGCAAACCAGTGTCTATTTCATCTACCAATAAAATACCATTTTCCGAATTAACCAAAGCAATGGCAATTCCCAATAAGCGACGCATTCCATCTCCCATGCTTCCTAATGGGACTCTATTGGCATTTTGCAATTTAACGATAATTCCATTTGAAAATCGCCCTGTTGTTGTAGTGAATGCAATTCGCTCAATAGTAGGTGAAATAGAACGTAAAGCCTCATAAACTTTTTCTTCTTTTGGCGTAAATAAAATCGAATCCCACAATTTATTAAGTTCACGCGAATCTATATCTCTTGTCCCTAAAAACAGAGTCGGTATGGAATGATTTGCAGAAGCGCGCAACAGTCCATTCAATAAAGATTTATCTGAAGAAAGTGGAATGTACATTTTCCGTTCTAATTCACTACTTTCTAATAGAAGAGCCAACAGTTCTTCTGATTTGTCAAAATTGAACAAATCTTGAGTAAATTCTGCTGGAACAATATGAAATTGTAATAAGCGTTTTTTATTTTTCCATTGACCTGATATTTCAAACTGCAAATTTTCTTCTAATCGATGTCCATTAAATAAATGACGAATTCCAAAACTGACTTGCGCCAATTGTTCCTCAGTTGCTACATCGCTATTTTCTTGTCTGCGTTCAAGAATTTTTAAAAGTGCATTTCCATTAGAAGACAATAATTCTATTGCTTCAAGAATAGAAGTTTTTCCTGCATTGTTTTTACCAACAAATAAATTGACGGGCTTTAGATTTTTGACATGCAGGTTATTAAAAGCACGAAAATTTTTAATGCCTATTGAATCATACATAATTAATTACTATGGTGAAGACAAGATTTATTACATTATATCACTATGTTTAACAGATTCAATAAAATCAAATTTAAAGCTAGATTTTGTGTAGCTATCGGTACATTGCCCACAGGTGTTCTGCTACTTACTTTCCCTCTCCGCCACGCCCCCGCACAGTCATCAATCTGTTGCGCTAAAGGGGCAACGTAGTTTAACCGTTCTTGACGCAAAACTATAAATGCAAGTAATGGCACAATTCACTACTTGGCTTTAGCAAAAATGATGAATTGCTACATAAAGTTATGTCTTTCAAAAATTATATTTTGCCCCTGTTGTAAATTTTTAGAAAACTGATAGTATTATTCCAATTGTATTTTAAATGTGTCCGTGCCTAAATATAATACAAATCACTGGTTTTTGCCGTAAAAAATTCTGTGGGGATCGTGTTCATGAAGGCGATAAAATATATTTTTGTGTACTTTCTTTTGTATTCTTTATTTTCAACAGCGATGGCATTAGACAATTCTTGTGATGCCAATCAGTGTGACTATTCTGTGCCGCTGAATAAAGCTGGGTTTTATGTGGTAGCGGTGCAACTGCCTGAATGTGAAAAAGAAGGGATGTGGGGTTTTTCGGTAAATACATCCAGTGGTAAAAACTCAGGTGGTTTTAACGCAGGAACAGTGTTGGAGGGAAAGGGCGCATTACCAGGATTTTTAGCCTTTTATTTATCCTCTCCCGAAGCCGTACAAGTCGAAGTCATTGAATATCCATCTTCACCTAGACAATTAAAATTTTCTCTTTCAGATAATAATCGTAAGTTAATCCAAGAAAAATGGATGAATTCAAATGAGAAAATAAGCACCCAATTATTAAATCCAGGATTTTATATTGCTTCCGTTGAGACCCGTTCAGATTCGCCGCGCACTCGGTTTGGTATTTCGGTCACTGGAAATAATTTTTCAGGCGGTGTGAATGTGGGTGGATTGATTGATTCTAAAACGGGTGGCAACGGTGAAGGTTTTGGTGGTTTATATGTAGGCGCAGCACAAACAGTTAATTTTAAATTATTATACGGCAATAATTACAGTAACGTAGGTTCTGGCAGACCAAATTTAACGTTTAATTATCAAAATCCTAACGGCACAAGAGAACTCTATTGGACAGCTCCTCATAATAAAACTTGTCCTGCTTCCACAACACCCGTCACACCTCCTCCGATTTCAAATAATTCTCCACCTCATTTTGCTGGAATTCAAAATGTCACCCTGCAACCGCCTTCGTCTGCACGTCTCACTTGGAATCCTGCAACTTCAGCCAGCACGCCAAATAATGTTGGGTATCAAGTACATCTTTCTCAAACATCCAATTTTATCCCCAGTAGCAGTACGTTAGTTGAACAATTAAGCCACGGCAGTACAGATTATACGTTGCGGAATTTACAAGTTGAAACTAATTACAATGCGCTGGTTGTTGCAATAGATGGTAATGGTTTGGTCAGTGCTGATTATAATTACAAAACAATTTATCTCCCCAAACCAACAACGCCAACTCCTTCTGAACCTATAACGGGTACACCAGAAAGTGCTTGTACAAAACCCCAATTTGCTAAACAAGCTAATCTCACACCTAATACTGAAATTTTATCCAATACCGTGAGTTATTGCGGGGTCGAGACACCTGTTAGTTTAACGGGTGGTTTGGCTTCTATGGTGATTAATGGGCAAGATGTGGGAAATCGTACCACATTGCGCAGTGGTGATACTTTAGCCATTAAAACCACTTCCCCCGCAGCAGGAATGTCATCTAATTTGACCGTGACCTTGGGGCAGCAAAATATTGTTTGGAGTTTGAGCAGCGCGGCAATTGCACAACCAGCTGCTGTTTCTGGCACGATGGCAGGTTCTACACCTATAGAATGCGGAGTCAGTGAGGCAGGACAAGCACAATGTACTTTACCCATTTCCGCACCATTAGGCAGTAGCGGTATGACACCTAAGTTGTCTCTAAGTTACGGACAAGGGGGCAATGGTTTGGTGGGTTTAGGTTGGACAATGGGTGGCTTATCTGCTATTTCGCGCTGTGCGGCCACTTTAGATCAAGAAAGAAGTATGACAGGTACGGCATTTAGTGCGCCTGTAGATTTTAGTGATAATGACCGCTTTTGTTTAGATGGCGAACGTTTAATGGCTGATCCCAATCTTTACGGAAAAGATGGGGCAGAATATCGCACGGAACAAGAAAGTTTTCAAAAGGTTGTTTCTTATGGTCAAGTGGGAAATGCGCCTGAGAAGTTTTTGATAAAAACCAAAGATGGTTTGACGATGGAATATGGCTACACGCTAGATTCTCGGATTGAAGCGCAAGGTAGAACTGATGTTTTGGTGTGGGCTTTAAATAAGGTGACGGATAGTGTAGGAAATTACTACACTTTGTCATATCAGGAAAATAACGCCAATGGGGAATATTACCCATTACAAATTGATTATACAGGTAATGTTGCAGCAGGCTTGGTGCCTTATGCTTCTGTGCGTTTTGAATATGAAGCCCGTCCTGATGTCGTGCCAACTTACGTGGCTGGCTCGCTGTTAAAAACCACGCAACGCTTACGAAAAATTGAAACTCGTGTGGGTAACGATATTTATCGAGCTTATCGCTTGAGTTATGAGCAAAGCAGTAGCACGCAACAATCTCGCTTGGTTCAAGTGCAAGAATGTGGCATGGATGGAAAGTGTTTTGAGCCGACGGTTTTTGGGTGGTTAGAAGGCGGCAGTAATACTAATAATTTTACTGAACCCTCAATGTTGTTGCCTAAATTTGGTTCAAATGAGGGTTGGTCAAATGAAAACGCTGCTCCACGACACTTAATAGACGTAAATGGGGATGGAATTGTTGACATTGTGGGATTTGCCAGCAATGGAGTTCGCGTCTCGCTTGGAACAGGAACGGGTTTTACAGAACCAGAGCTTTGGCTTGATTGGTTTGCAGGTGGCAGTGGGTGGTCAAATGAAAATATGGCACCAAGAAGACTAGCAGATGTAAACAGTGATGGCTTGCCTGATATTGTTGGCTTCGCAAGTGATGGAGTACATGTTGCTCTAGGGACAGGTACAGGTTTTACTAAACCAGCACATTGGCTCAAAGAGTTTAGAGGCTTGGACGGTTGGTTCGATGAAAATAAAGTACCACGACACTTGGCAGACGTAAATGGGGATGGTTTGCCTGATATTATTGGTTTTGCCATGAATGGAGTACATGTTTCTCTTGGAACTGGGACAGGTTTTACCAAATCAGAGCATTGGCTCAATTGGTTTGCTGGAAACAGTGGCTGGTCAAATGAAAACATGGCACCGAGAAAATTAACGGACGTAAATGGCGATGGTATTATTGATATTGTTGGTTTTGCAAGTGATGGAGTACATGTTGCTATTGGGACGGGTACAGGCTTTACTAAACCAGAACATTGGCTCAAAGAATTTTCAGGCTTGAGTGGATGGTTGGATGAAAACAAGGTACCGCGACACTTGGCAGACGTAAATGGGGATGGTTTGCCTGATATTATTGGTTTTGCTATGAATGGAGTACATGTTTCTCTTGGAACTGGGACAGGTTTTACCAAATCAGAGCATTGGCTCAATTGGTTTGCTGGAAACAGTGGCTGGTCAAATGAAAACATGGCACCAAGAAAATTGGCAGATGTAAATGGTGATGGCTTGCTTGATATTGTTGGTTTTGCCAGCGACGGAGTACATGTTGCTCTTGGGACAGGGACAGGTTTTACCGAATCAGAACATTGGCTTAAAAAGTTTGGGGGTTTGGATGGCTGGTTAGATGAAAGCAAAGTGCCTCGACACTTAGCAGATGTGAATGGTGATGGTTTGCTTGATATTGTTGGTTTTGCCAGTACGGGTGTGTCTGTGTCCTTTTCAGAAAAGAAAAAAGGTCAACTCATTAGCCACATCACCACAGGCAACAACCAAAAAACCACATTCACCTATACCAAAATTATGTGAGATATAAAAACAAATTAAGTTTTAATATCTAGCTAGATATTAGGTATAAGATACTGTTTAATTTTATTAAACTTAAACACTTTACCTGACAAAAAGGTCTCAAACATACTAGTGACTTCTTTAAAGCTTGATAGACGATGAAAATTCTTTCTGACCCAATTCTTACCTTGAAGCCAAATATCCTCGACTGGATTTTGCTCTGGGGCATTGGGCGCAAATCTTAATAAACGAACTTTCCATTCTGATTCTGGAAGTCCCCCATTTAATTTCTCTAAATAAGTTCTTAAACCTTCAGAACGATGATAACTTGCACCATCCCAAATAATCACATGACGGGCTTCTTTATATCTGTAAATGAGCCAGTTAATAAAGTCTATCGTATATTTTGTATCAGCTTTCTTTGCCCTATCTAAAATAAATTCTCCCGTATAAATATTCACCGCTCCATACCACGTTTGAGAAGTGCGATAATTACTCATCTTTATTGACGTTCTTTCTCCTTTTTTCGACCAAACATAACCACAAATATCTCCCCACAACTGATGGCTTTCGTCTTGCATCCAGTACATTACCTCTCCACTTTCTATCTGTTCACGCTCCTTATCTATTAAATCCTTAATCTCTTTTTTTTTAGCTTCTACTTTTACCTCATCTTTTGCCGAATTCTCTTTGTGTGTCTTCTTATAACTTAAATTCGCTTCTTCTAATAATTTAGTATAAGAAGTATTTGAAGAATAGAAAACATCATACTCCTCTTTTAAGTATCTCTTTAGTTCCTCTATTGTTATTGTCTTCTTTTCTTGTATCCAATTAATCACATCTTCTCGTTCACGCGGCTTTAAATACCCTGGCGAGCCTTTATACGCTAACTTTAATCCTTCCACCCCTGACGCTAAATAAATGGCTTTCCATTTATCCACAAATTGCACACTGACACAACACGCTAAAGCCGCTTCCGCACGCACAAAACCAAGCAAAGACATTCTTACTGCCATCGCTCGCTTCACTTCTCTCGCTTCACCTGTTGACATTAACTCTTCTAAATCTTCATATCTCTTGTTCATTATTCTCTCCTATTTGAAAAGTATTATTATACGACTCTGAAAAAATTGGTATATAAACCCTTAACAGACTCCAGTGTTTACAAAAAAGGCAGTGGGGCTGTTTATCCTGAAATGGATTTTATGGGGGCATTTTACGTTGTATCCTCTATTTCAAGTGATAACGGTATCGGTGGGCAACGGGCTTTAGACTATTTTTACGAAGGCGCAAAAGTGCATTTACAAGGTCGTGGCTTTCGTGGCCTTAGCAAAACCACCATCACAGACCGCGAAACGGGATTACAAAATATTACGTTTTATGACCGTGATTATCGTTATCTCAGCACCAAAGTAAAACGCACTGAAACCCGTTTGTCAGATGGACGCTTGTTGTCTGAAACCGATAATCAAAGCGAATTAATTGTACAAGGTTATGGCGTACATTTTTCACGTATTAAGAAAAGCATTAGTCGTGAATATGAACTAGACGGCAGTTTAACCCAATCGACCGTTACAGAAAATTTCTATGACAATTACGGCAATCCCACCCAAATTAAAATCAGTCACTATCAGGGTGCAGAAACAGGTACGCCGCAATACACCGAAGCAACGGATAATATTTATGAAAATGATGTTGTCAATTGGTACTTAGGTCGTTTAAAACGTACTCAAGTCACTAAAAATGCAGCAGGACAAGGTGTAGTTACTCGCGCTTCTGCATGGGAATATAGCCCGACAACAGGACTGCTCACTAAAGAAGTCATTGAACCTGAACATGCACTGTGTTTGGAAAAAAGCTATCAATATGATGCACTTGGAAATATTACCCAAAGCCATACTAAACCTTGCAACGAACAAAGTGTTCGTACTCAACGCACGGAATATGATACACAAGGGCGTTTTGCGCTTCGCAGTATCAATGCACTGAATCAATCTGAAACCAGACAATACGATGGTTTTGGCAATTTGCTTGCCCTCACTGGACCCAATCAACTGACCACGCGCTGGACGTATGATGGTTTTGGACGCACCCTGTTAGAACTCCGAGCCGATGGCACATGGACACAGCAAGCCTATCTAAAACATGATGAAAGTAGCCCTTGTTCATCTCACAGCAGTTATTACGTGCAAAGCCAAGCCGCAGGTGGCAATGTCAGTTACCAGTGTTTTGATAAACTCGACAGAGAAATACGTCAAGCCACATTCGGCTTTAATGGACAATTGATTTTTGTTGACACTGAATACAATGCTCGCTCTGAAGTGGCGCGTAAATCAATTCCTTATTTTTCTACTGATACTCCGCAATGGACAGTGTATGAATACGACACAATAAGTCGTCCTGTTAAAGAAATCGCTCCTGATGGCAGTATTAATACAGTGGCTTATCAAGGTTTAACCACTGTCACCACCAATCCATTGGGACAAAAAAATACAGAAATTCGAGATGTGCGCGGCAATGTAGTGCAAACCATTGATCATTTAGGCAATTCGGTGAATACCTTATTTGATGGTAATGGTAATGCTATCCAAGTGAGTGCAACGCGCAACGGCGCGGAATTAATGAGTCCAACGGTAATTGAATATGATAAGTTGGGCTACAAAATTCGCATGAGCGAACCCAATACAGGCATCACTCGTTACGAATACAACGCATTGGGAGAATTAATCCGTTAAACTGATGCCAATGGTCAAACGGTTAGTAATGAATACGACACCTTAGGACGTTTGGTTAAACGCAGTACACCAGAAGGCGTTACCACTTGGACTTATGACACCACAGCGCGGGGTATCGGAAAATTAGCCGAAGTGGTAGGCACAGATGGTTATAAAGAAACCATACGTTATGATATTTTTGGTCGTGCCAGTGAAACAATAACCACGATTGGCAATCAAAAATTTGTCACAACGACTCAATTTGACCAATACAGTCGTGCGGCGGGAATGGTTTATCCGACAGGTTTTGCTGTTCATCATATTTATAACCAATACGGCTATTTAAGTGAAGTCCGCGAAGCCACGACAAATCGGATTTATTGGAAAGCGGAGATAAGTAATGCGCGTGGTCAATTGGAAAAAGCAACATTAGGCAATGGTTTAGAAACACGCAAAACTTATAATAATTTAACGGGTTTAATTAAAACCATTTACACGGGAACACCAGCCAGTGCGAATTCAGTACAAAACTTAGGTTTTGAATTTGATGCGTTAGGTAATTTAACCGAACGTCGCAAAGGTAACTTATTTGAAACTTTTAATTATGATGGGCTTAATCGTTTGGTTAAAAGCTCATTAAGTAATGGGCAAACGATTAGTTTAACTTATGATAGTTTAGGTAATATTACTTCAAAATCAGATGTTGGCGCGTATTTATATGGCAGTGGTCGTCCTCATGCCGTGACACAAGCAGGAGGTATGAATTATGAATATGATGCAGTGGGAAATCGTATCAGTGCCAGCAATGGGGAGCAGATTAAATACACTTCGTTTAACAAACCCAGCGAAATTGTCAAAGGTACAAGTCGTTTAACCTTCCAATATGCCCCTGATTATTCGCGTTATCGTCAAACTGTGCTTGAGAATGGTCAAACAAAAGAGATTTTATATCTTGGTTTGTATGAGCAAGAAACCAGTAACGGGGTAACGCAAGGCAAGCATACTATTGTCGCAGGTGGACAAAGCATTGCCGTTCATTTGACCAGTACCCAAAACGCTCCCAAATTGCGTTATTTACATCAAGACCATTTGGGTTCAGTGGATGTCATGACCGATGAAATGGGTCAAGTGGTGGAAAGTTTAAGTTTTGATGCGTGGGGACGGCATCGCAATGCGGTAGATTGGAGTGCATTAAGTGAAGCGGAAATTTCGGAATTAATTAAAAGCCTAGAATGGCGACGTGGTTTTACCGATCATGAGCATTTAAATGCAGTGGAATTAATCCACATGAATGGTCGAATTTACGATCCGATTATTGGGCGTTTTTTAAGTGCGGATCCGTTTGTACAATCCCCAAATAATTTACAGAGTCTGAATCGTTACAGTTATGTTTTGAATAATCCGCTGTCTTATACCGATCCGAGTGGTTATTTTTCTCTGAAAAAACTTGGTAAATCAATAGAAAAATTTGTCAAGCAAAACTGGAAATCTATTGTTTCGATTGGTGTTGGAATTGTCGTTGGCGCATTGACGGCAGGGATTGGTACTGCAATTGGTTTGGGTGCTTTGGGTGGTGCGATTTTATCGGGGGCTGGATTTGGTTTTGCCTCGTCGTTTACAGGTTCAATGTTAAGCGGGCGAAGTTTTGGCGATTCGCTGGTTGCAGGACTCAAGGGCGGTGTTGTCGGCGGAATAACGGCAGGACTCACTTTTGGGGTTGGACATGTCTTTTTTGAGGGCGTGAGTAACTCCCTGTTGCAATTTGGTCTTAAAACAGTGGCGCATGGTATGGTTCAAGGCGTTTCGACGATGGCGCAAGGCGGGCGTTTTGAACATGGCTTTTTAGCAGGCATGATGGGTAAAGTTGGCGGACATTTCGGTTTAGTTGGTTCAGTCGTCGCAGCAGGCACTGCCGCAGAAATTAGCGGAGGTAAATTTGTTAATGGGGCAGTGAGTGGGGCGTTTGTTTATTTGTTTAATGATGCGGTAAGTGAAGTGTGGCGTTTGACAGGAAATTTTCTTACTGGTACTGGACATAAACGAGAGTTTTTTGAAGAAGATTCACCTTTAACGAGAGACTTGATGCAAGCACCAAAGGTAAATGCTGCTAGAGGATATTTTTATAAAAAAAATTATCTAAATAATGGTCAACTAGAGTCAGTCACGGATTATGGTGGTGGCTTTGGTCCTATTGAATTTTTTGAAGCTACTTATCCATTTAAGCTATTTAACCTAACGAGACATTTTGTTGGTTCATATAACGTGCAGATTGTGCCTGTAGAGGACAAACTTCAATTTACAGTGACCAATGTTACTAGCTTAGAATCTTTACTTTATCACTTGCCTGGGGTTAAATCTCGTGAAAGTGGGTGGTTTGGAAGCATTACTCAAGTCTATACTTGGGAAGAGTCAATTGATAAGTCACGATTGGGGAGAATTAAGTAATAAAAAACCTTTTCGCTCGCTCCCAACCGCCTTTGCGTGGGAGCGTGGTGGGACGGGTGGAGGCACACCATGATGCTCGTTTTAATACGAACTTTACCGCGCCAAAACCCCTCCACCCTACCTATCAACAACAAACCCAGCCCCTCACCACCCCAACATCTCCTCCGCATGGGCCAAGGTTTGCGCGGTGATGTCGATTCCGCCGAGCATTCGGGCGATTTCTTCTACTCGTTGGGTGGGGGTTAAGGTTTGGATACAAGTATGGGTTTGTTGTTCGGTCATGATTTTGCGCACTTGCAAATGACTGTCGCCTTGACAGGCCACTTGGGGTAAATGAGTGATACATAATACTTGTCGTTGTCTTCCCAATTGCCGCAGCAATTTGCCCACAATCTCCGCCACGCCTCCGCCAATGCCCACATCCACCTCGTCGAAAATTAACGTCGGTACGCCGCTGCGCTGCGCGGTCATCACTTGAATTGCTAAACTAATTCTGGATAATTCCCCACCCGAAGCCACTTTATGCAACGGTTTAGGGCTTTGTCCAGGGTTGGCACTGACCAAAAACTCCACCCGATCCCAACCCGACACGCTAGGAATACTTTGATTTAACGGCTCCACTTCAATACGCAACTGTCCCCCCGGCATTCCCAATTGGCTCATGGTTTCTGTAATCTGTTGCGCTAAAGGGACGGCATGGTTTAACCGCTCTTGACGCAAAGCCTCGGCCGCTTTTTGATAGCGAATTAAAGCCGCTTGTTGTTGTTGTTCTAATTCGGCGGCGCGTTGCTCATAATGTTCTAATTCTTTTAACTGCTCACTTAGGCGCGTAAAATAATCAGGCAATTCCATCATATTAACCCGATGCTTACGCGCTAAATCTTGTAAATCAGATAATTTTTCTTCTAAAATACTTAAACGATTTGGATCAAGGTCTACATGATGCGAATAATGGCGCAATTCACTGGTTAAATCATCGGCTTGAATGAGTAAACTGTCTAATTGTTGTTTTAACTGATTTAAACGCGGATCAAAATGACACACTTCAGCCAATTCTCGATTGGCTTGATTTAAAGTAGTTATAATCGACGTGCCATCTTCGGCATCTAAATAAGATAAAACCCGCTGCACATTGTCTAATAAACGTTGCGAATTGGCGCATAATTTATGTTCTTCAGAAAGTTCTTTTAATGCCGTATCGGTTAATTCAAATTGTTCTAATTCCTGCACTTGATAACGCAATAACGCCAAACGCGCATCCCGATCTCGGGCTTCGCCGCCTAAAGTGGTTAAGGCTTGATTTAATTCGCGCCATTCCTGATACATTCGCGTCACTTGCGCCCGACAATTGGGATCAGTCGCCATGGCATCTAAAATATCGCGTTGCACGTCTAATTTTAATAAAGATTGATGCGCATGTTGTCCGTGAATATCGACCAATTGCTCACCTAATTCTTTCAAGGTTTGCAAGGAAACAGGGCGATCATTAAGATAACAGCGCGAACGCCCTTTAGCGGTAATGACTCGACGAATCACACAATCGTCTTCTTCTGCTTCTTCCAAAGTCAAATCGCGTTCGCGTAACCAATTGATCATCGATTCGCTTAAACGAAACACGGCCGACACTTGCGCCTGTTCACAGCCCTGTCGCACAACACCACTGTCTGCGCGTGCGCCTAAAACCACACTTAATGCGTCGATTAAAATAGATTTACCTGCGCCCGTTTCTCCCGTAATCACGGTTAAACCTTGCGTCAAATGTAAAGTTTGACGTTCGACAATGGCGATATTTTCGATTTGCAAACGGTGCAACATGATTAAACCGCTTTCCCCCAATCTAATTTAGCCCTTAATGTCGCATAATGATCATGTCCTTGGGGGTGAATGAGGCGAATATGTTGCCGTTTTTCTACCACAATGCGATCACCGGGAATCACTTGTTGTACTAATACACCATCACAACTCAATTGCGCTTGTCCCGCTTGATACGGATCAATGGTGACAGTAATGCAACTGTCGCCATCAACCACAATCGGACGATTACTTAATGTATGCGGACAAATCGAAACTAAAACTAACGCATTAAGCGACGGATGAATAATCGGACCACCACCCGATAACGCATAAGCCGTTGATCCCGTAGGCGTGGCAATCACTAAACCATCGGAACGTTGGCGATTGACTAAATGACCATTAATCGTCGTTTCAAACGCCAACATGTGCGCCATATTCCAACGGTGAATCACCATATCATTGAGCGCGTTAGAATGCGCAATACATTGCCCATCACGGTACACTTCGGCATAAATCAAAAAACGATCTTCTTCTAAAAAAGCCCCACCTAAAATTTCATCTAAATAACTTTCCATTTGCGTGGGACAAATATCAGTGAGAAAACCCAAACGGCCTAAATTAATCCCCAACAACGCCACATCATACTTAGCCAAAAGCCGCGCCGCTTGCAACAAGGTCCCGTCTCCTCCGATGACAATAATCAATTCGCATTGCGTGCCGAGAGCTTCCGTATTTGCGGCGATACGCAAGGATTTTTCTAATAAAAGACGAGAACTCGGCGCATCAATCACAATATCCAGATTTTGCTGCTGCAAATAGCGCACAAGCGATTGTAAAGTGTCTTTGACACGCGGGTCGCCACGTTTAGCGATTAAGCCAATACTGTTGAACATAGTTGTGTTATCTTCGTGTTATCTTAAATTCGGTGTGATGGGGTGTGATGTGGTATGATTCAGACTCAATCAGACCTTCAAAAGCCGTTATTTTACTCTCTATACGGTTTTTCGCCTAACCGCGAATCCATAGTAACAAGGTTTTAGCAGAATGTAATGGTTTTTGCACTCTAGCCAGTAGAGTGCTAAATTAATGCGAGATGAGAATAGCCGCAAACATCTGCCAATAACGGAAAATCACCAAACTGATGTCTTGCGTAAGGGGCAGCGTGCAAGCTACGCTGTGGGGGAATGGCTTTTTTAGACGGATTTTGCGCGAATGTCTGAACATCAAATCAATAAACCAGTCAATAAAACGGACACATCCCAACTTTCCGAACGAGCGGCGCATTTATTTCGAGCGTTGGTGGAACGCTACATTCGTGACGGGCAGCCGGTGGGTTCACGAACGCTGTCACGGGAATTAGCGTGGGATTTGAGTCCAGCGACGATTCGTAACGTCATGGCCGATTTAGAAGACATGGGCTTAATTTTTTCGCCGCATACTTCATCAGGGCGTGTGCCGACACCTTTGGGGTATCGTTTTTTTATCGATACCCTGTTACAAGTCAAACCCTTACAACAACAAGAAGAAGCCCTGTTGCGTCAACGATTTAAAACCCACTTGCCCAGTTTACCAAATGCCAAAACCGTGTTGGCTTACACGTCAGATTTATTGTCCGAAATGACCCGCTTTGCAGGCGTAGTCATGTTGCCACGGCGACGGGCAAAAGTATTGCGTCACATTGAATTTTTAATGTTGGGAAAAAATCGCGTATTGGCGATTTTAGTGTTAAATGATGGCGAAGTACAAAATCGTTTCATTGAAACCACCCGCGATTATTCTCCCTCAGAATTAGAACGAGTGAGTCACTATTTAAATGCGGCTTTTGGCGGGCAGTCGGTGGATCAAGTGCGTCAGTCTTTATTGCAGGAATTACAAGAAGCGCAGCGCGATCTGGACGAATCTCTACAATGGGCAATGACCACCACCCGCCAAGCCTTAGACGATGTGGAAGCCGAACAAAGCGATTTGGTCTTGACGGGACAAATTAATTTAATGGATGTGGATGAATTGTGTCGTGTGGATAAATTGCGCGAATTATTCGTGGCGTTTAATGAGAAACAAGAAATATTAGGCTTATTAGATCAAGCCTTAACGGGCGAAGGCGTGCAAATTTTTATTGGTGGAGAATCGGGTTATTCCGTTTTTGATGATTGTAGCGTCGTGGCTGCGCCTTATGGATTAGCGGGGGAAGTGATTGGTGTATTAGGCGTGATTGGGCCAACGCGCATGAATTATGATCGGGTGATTCCCATTGTCGATTTAACCGCGCAATTGTTGGGATCGGCACTGCATCAAGGATCGCAAAATTAATTAAAAAATCCCTGCTGATTTTTTCTTAGAAAATCAGCAGGGCAGGGTGATTAATCAGAGATCGGCCGTTTTTCTAATAATAACCGTAATTCCTTCAATTCACCTTTTAATCCTTGAATTTCTTTTAACAATAATTGCTGTTCACTTTCGGCAGCTTGTTGTGCTTCTTGAATCAATTGTTGCGCTGCATCTCGATCTTTCTTATGCACTTGCTGCATGGTATCGACAATAATCGCCACAAATAAGTTAAGCATGGTAAAAGTAGTGAATAAAATAAACGGAATAAAAAATAACCACGCATAAGGATATAGTTCCATGACAGGACGAGCGACCCCCGCCGACCAACTTTCCAAAGTCATGACTTGGAATAAGGTATACATGGACGCGCCAATTGTGCCAAAAAACTCCGGAAAACTCTCACCAAACATCCGCGTACTGATCACCGCAGACACATAAAACATCAGTAAAACCAAGCCCGCAATCGACGCAATGCCCGGTAATGATTTTAACAACGCCTCAACAATCAAGCGCAATTGACTGATAAAAGAAATCAAGCGCAAAATCCGTAAAATCCGCAATGCCCGCAATACGGATAAAGAACCACTCGACGGCATGAGCGCAATCGCCACAATCACAAAATCAAAAATATTCCAACCACTCTTAAAAAAACGCCAACCAAATGCGTATAATTTCAGCAGAATTTCTAAGATAAAAATCCCCAAAATAAAGCTATCAATAAAACTTAAAATAAAACCATATTTTGCCACAATTGCCTCTGACGTTTCTAACCCCAAAGTGACGGCATTAAAAACAATAATCAGGACAATAATCGCCTGAATTCGCGGTGATTCTACCCATTCACCGACAACCGTTCTGATTTCTTTACTAAAAATATTTGCCATAATGAATTATCCCTTAAAATAAGTGCAATGTGTATGATATAGCCAACGAAGTATAAAAAACGAATTGGTTTATAGACTCCGTTGGGTATATTGTAGCTAATAAAGCTTCAATCTCTTTGCCAGATTTTTTTGGGGATTTTTCTAATCCATGTTGTCACAGAACAATTCACATCACCCGATAATACCGTCTTAAATCTCTCAGCAAAATAAACAACCACGGCCATAAAATTAAACTGGTCACAGCAGGCAACGCAAACGCCCAACCCAACGAGGGATAATTCAACGTACCGCGAATCCATAACTCCGGAAAACGACTGCCAACAATCAACAACGCCACAAACATGGCCTGTTGCCACACGGGAAAAATACGCACTTGACGGTGCATTTGTACACTAAAATAAGCCACTATACTCAAACTTAACGCATGTTGTCCGAGTAACACATTACTTAACACATCTTGTACCAAACCCACCGTCCACCCCGTCGCCACACTCACACGTTGCGGAGTTGCAATACACCAATAAATCAACGCCATCGCCACCCAATCTGGCCGCCATTCCACCGCCCACACCGGCAACGGCACAATCGATAACATCAACGCAAGCACAAAACTGGTGACAATCACCCAGCCACCTTGATGTTTTTCAACACTCATAACAGGCATACCGTAAAGGAAATTGGAGAAAAAATGGAGTTTTAAGGTTGTGCGGGAACGATGTCGTCGATGTCATCGGGGGGAGCAGGGGGCGGTGGCAATGGCGGCTCATCACGCCAAACAAGTAACACTTCACGGTTACGTTCCAACAAAGAACTGGGTTTAGCCTGCACTTGCGCATAAGGCTGACCAATGTCTAAACTCACCTCCATCACCTCGCCCACTGGATAACCCGGTGGAAATTGTCCCCCAATCCCAGAGGTAATCAGACGATCTCCGGGTTGAATGTCCGCATTATTCGGCAAATATAACAAAGTTAAACGATTGATCGCCCCCAAACCCACCGCAATAGTACGCAAGCCCGTGCGCGCAATCTGCACCGGCAAAGCATGATCCGGATCAGTCACCAACATCACCACACTAGAAAAATGTGTCGCTTCAATCACCTGTCCCATAACGCCATGCGCATCTAACAAAGGTTGTCCCTTTTTTACCCCATGATAAGTGCCTTTGTTAATCACCATTTTACGGGCGAAGGGATCAACCTCAACCGCCAAAACCTCCGCAATCAACACCCGTTCCCCAACATTTGGCGTAGAATCGAGTAAAGAGCGTAGCCGTTCATTTTCCAACTGTAAATCTTGAAATTTCTGTAACATGGCTTGTAATTTCAGATTTTGCTGGCGTAAATGACGACTGTCTGCCAATAGCAATTCCCGATCTCGCATTCGACTGGACACTTCTTCAGCAATCCGACCCGGCAAATCCACCAAATATTGCAGCGCATACACCGGCACCGCCAATTGCGCACGGGCAGTATCGATATATTCCACTTCATGATGATCCGCCATCATTAATCCCAGCGACAAACTGGCAAATAAAATCAATTTAATCGTTGGTGATGGGACATGTAAAAAAAGCGGCTGTTTAATAACAAAAACTCCCCACGTACAGCAAATAGGCAACCATAATATTAAGAATCTAAAGCAAACACATCCACACCATGTTCTTCAATCATTTCCAAAGCGCGGCCACCCCCACGTGCAACACAAGTCAACGGATCATCCGCTAAAATCACCGGTAAACCCGTTTCTTCCATCAATAAACGATCAATACCCGGTAATAACGCACCACCTCCCGTTAAAACCATGCCTTTTTCAGCCACATCTGATCCCAATTCGGGGGGAATTTTTTCTAAAGCGGTTTTCACTGCGCCGACGATTTGTTGCAAAGGTTCTTGCAGAGCTTCTAACACTTCATTGCTGTTTAATTTAATACTACGCGGAATCCCCTCGGCCAAATTACGACCGCGAACATGGACTTCCCGAATTTCGCGCAAAGGAAATGCAGAACCAATTTGATGTTTTACATATTCAGCCGTGGCTTCCCCGATCAACGTACTGTAATGACGACGCACATAACCCACAATCGCCTCATCAAAACGATCCCCACCCACACGAATAGATTCAGAATAAACAATCCCGTTTAACGACAACACACCGACCTCAGTTGTGCCGCCGCCGATGTCCAGAACCATTGATCCCGTGGCTTCACTGACGGGCATTCCTGCGCCAATCGCCGCGGCCATGGGTTCTTCAATCAAATGCACCTCACGTGCGCCTGCGCCTTGTGCGGATTCGCGGATGGCACGACGTTCTACTTGGGTCGAACCGCACGGCACACAAATTAACACCCGCGGACTCGGCCGCAAAAAACGATTTTCATGTACCCTACGAATAAAATACTGCAACATTTTTTCGGTAACGGTGAAATCAGCAATCACCCCATCTTTCATAGGACGAATGGCCGTGATATGTCCCGGTGTGCGTCCCAACATTAATTTGGCTTCAGCTCCAACCGCCGCAATTGATTTTGCGCCGTTACTTTCTCGACCTTGCCGAATCGCCACCACCGACGGTTCATTTAACACAATGCCCTGACCGCGAACATAAATTAAGGTATTCGCTGTCCCCAAATCGATAGATAAATCGTTGGAAAACAGACCGCGTAAGCGTTTAAACATAAATTTAATTTAATCCTGAAAGTTGCAACCTAATAAACTTGAGCGTCGTTTGCTTCTCCGCGCATCAGGAAAGAATCAAAATTCCTACTGTCCCTGCGTAAGGTGCGCAGCAAACTTAAAAAGTGGGCTATTATAAAGCAAATTAAGCCTGATTTATCATAAAAATGCGCAAACGGCATCGCTTAAACCGATCCGACATAAAACACAGCATTTACTGCACCAACACACTCACCCAATGTTCTAAATGAAACACATACTGAGCTTTGTCTTTCAAACGATAACCGAATAATAAGCGCGTCCAACCCAAATGCGGAAAAGTTCCCCGATAAATATCAAGCACCTCATGGGCGCGTAAAACCGTATTGGCTTGAAATGCTTGAATTGCAGCCAAACCCATTTCCGGCTGCCATATCGGCAATCCTTGTGGAGTCACCATATAAATCGTGCTTGCCTGAGTGGCGAGGGGAGGAGGCGTATGGGCAAGCAGCACAAAAACATCAGCCATTTGTCCCACATCTTGCGGATCAACACTGAGTAAGGCTTGAAAATGCACACTTGCGGCCGTCGAACTGATGACACTCTCTTGTAAAAAACTGCCGCCGTTCACCGAAACCCCGCCCGCAAAAACAGTGCGCGTGCCATGCGCTAAAACAGATAACGCCTCATCCGTCACCGTACCAAATCCCAAACTGGGTAAACCCGGCAATGCGCTTTGCACCACTAAGGTCATGCCACTGTTGGCAGGACGGTTGGGTAAATTGGCTTGAATGCGGTAAGTGCCTAATACGTCGGGCGCGGTAAATTGCGTGCTGACCTGACCTTGGGCATTGCTAATGGCAGTGGTGCGGGTTAAGCCCGTAGTAGTCGTGATTCCAGAGGGAGTCACCACCGAAAAGTGAACCGTTTGCCCTTCTTGCGTGATAGGCACATTGCCAAAAACATCTTGTAAAACAAAAATAAACGGTTCAGATAAACGCCCCGCATTTAACGATTGCTGTTCTCCAGCCACAGGAGCTAACACACTGGCTTCCATTGGCAAGACAGTAATCCCCAGAGAAGCAGTAAAATCTAACGCGGTGCGAGCGTGCGCTGAAACCGTCCATTTTCCAGCACGAGTGGTAGAGACTAAGGTTTGCACTTGTCCTTGTTCATTGGTCGTGCCGCTTACAATTAACAAACCATCTCCCACCGTGCCATTGCTATCGTGCAGTTCAAAACGCACATCAATCAGTGTTCGCGGCAAGCCACCGTTATCTAAAAAACGAAAAATAATAGGCTGCGCGGTTTGTCCTACATTGACGGTTTGACACTGCCCTTGAGTGACAAAAAGACTGTTGTGCTGTTCTACGATAAGGGGAATCGTTAAACGCACCGCCGGTTCATCTGCAATCCACGCGTCTACGGTATGAATACCCGCAGTCACCAACGGCGAAGCGGCATTGAGCCGAACATGTACTATGCCTTGGGCATCACTCACGCCGCCGTCTAACACATCCAACACGGCAACATTGACCGCTTCACAGGCCGTATTGGTCAAAGAAAATCCCAACTTAACCCCAGCACGAATTCCCCCTTGCGCATCATTGACCCGAATCATTAAAAATTCGGACATCGCGCCTTTTAACACCGTGCCTGATGTGCTGTCTACGCGGGTTAAAGTGGCGAAACTGAACCCACTATAACTCACCATCGCCAGTAATAGACTGAATTGAATATAAAATTTTATTTGTAGCTGAAAATGACGCATCGCCGTTCTGCCCCTTAAAAGAAATCAAAATTTAATTCCTGCTAACATAGCAATAAATACAACACTTGTCACAACTTGATTTAACTTTTGAAGATCGTTACATTGTGTGGAGCTAACCACCCGATCAGTGTTTTACACACGCTGGACTGACTTAAAAATGATAACAATAGATGGGCTACCCTAAATAAAATGACAAAATGTGTGTTTGAATGCACTTAAATAGCGGAGGTTATTATGCCCTATGAATTGAATGGTAAAACCATCGAAACAGATGCGAATGGTTTTTTATTAAACTTAGACGATTGGAGTGAAGAATTAGCCCCAATCATTGCGCAAGCAGAAGATGTTCCCGAATTAACGGAAAAACATTGGGATGTGATCAATTACTTGCGTGATCAGTATATTAACAATGGTGGAAATCAGCCCAATATGCGTAATTTGGTGAAAGCCATGAAAGAAGTTTGGGATGACAGCAGTCTTGAAGCCAAAGCCCTTTATGCTTTATTTCCACACAATCCCGATAAAGAAGCCAGTAAAATTGGTGGCTTACCCGACACCAAACGCAAAGGTGGTTATTAAACCGAATCAATACGTGATTAATACGTAAAGGTAATGGATTCATTCGATGATAACACGCCATTTTGGGTGTTATCATTTTTTTTATGTTGACCGACAGAGAAATCTATCATGCAAATATCTGAAGATCGTCCAGAGAACAATCAAGTTTCCGTGTGGCAGCGACATGTGGGACAATTAAGCACGTGGCAACGTGGGTTATTTTTGCTGTTATTTGTGGTGATTTATTTTTTCCTGCGTTTTATTATTGCGGGAATTGCTTTTTTTCAATTTGTTACTTTGTTGATAACGGGCGAGATTAATCAGCGTTTACAGTTATTTTCTCAAGGACTTTGCACGTATAGTTATCAAGTGGCACGCTATTTAACTTTTACCACCGAAGATAAGCCTTTTCCTTTCAGCCATTGGCCTCAAGATTAGAAGATAAGACTTAGCGCGTTTTACGGTTTCATTCTTAGAATAATACATTATTAAAAATAATTATTTTCTCACTCGCATTTTTGCTTTTTTTTTGCTATAGATAGAAAATACCGCGCCAGATATTAAAATTCAATATCTCGCAAATTCACCAAAGGAGTCCCCATGCGTTACATCCCCTTAACTCAGGGAGCGGGCTTTATTCTGCTCTGTTTCCACCTTTTATTTTCTCCCGTACAGGCTAAAGAGACACTTAACCTCTATATTTTTCCTTATTTAACGGCACAACAATTGTTAGAAAAATTCACGCCTTTAACTGATTATTTAACCGAAAAAACAGGGATTGAAATTCATCCGATTATCAGTCAAAGTTATGAACAACATGTTCAAGAATTGGGTGAAGATAAAATTGATATTGCTTATATTGGTTCTATTCCCTATGTTAAATTAATAGAAAAATATGGGGAAAAACCCTTATTGGTGCGTTTAGAAACCGCAGGAACACCGACTTTTCGCGGCGCGATTGTGGTGCATAAAGATTCGCCTATTCAGCAAATTAAAGAGGTGATTAATAAACGTTTTGCTTTTGGCGCGCAAGGTTCAACCATGAGCCATTTAATGCAAGATTATTTGTTGCGCGAATCAGGAGTTACGCTTGAACAATTGGCGTGGCATGAATTTCTAGGCAGCCATGATAATGTGGCTTTGGGCGTATTAATGGGAGAATTCGATGCAGGTGCGGTCATTGAAGATATTGTTTATAAATATCAAGAGCGTGGATTACGGGTATTGGCGTGGACTCCTGAAATTTCTGAACATCTGCTATTAACGCGCCGCGATTTGCCTACCGCGCAAATTGAAGCCCTACGCAACGCTTTATTGACCATCACTGAACACCCCCAAGCCCCAACTATACCAATTTTTTCAGAGTCGTATAATAATACTTTTTAAATAGGAGAGAATAATGAACAAGAGATATGAAGATTTAGAAGAGTTAATGTCAACAGGTGAAGCGAGAGAAGTGAAGCGAGCGATGGCAGTAAGAATGTCTTTGCTTGGTTTTGTGCGTGCGGAAGCGGCTTTAGCGTGTTGTGTCAGTGTGCAATTTGTGGATAAATGGAAAGCCATTTATTTAGCGTCAGGGGTGGAAGGATTAAAGTTAGCGTATAAAGGCTCGCCAGGGTATTTAAAGCCGCGTGAACGAGAAGATGTGATTAATTGGATACAAGAAAAGAAGACAATAACAATAGAGGAACTAAAGAGATACTTAAAAGAGGAGTATGATGTTTTCTATTCTTCAAATACTTCTTATACTAAATTATTAGAAGAAGCGAATTTAAGTTATAAGAAGACACACAAAGAGAATTCGGCAAAAGATGAGGTAAAAGTAGAAGCTAAAAAAAAAGAGATTAAGGATTTAATAGATAAGGAGCGTGAACAGATAGAAAGTGGAGAGGTAATGTACTGGATGCAAGACGAAAGCCATCAGTTGTGGGGAGATATTTGTGGTTATGTTTGGTCGAAAAAAGGAGAAAGAACGTCAATAAAGATGAGTAATTATCGCACTTCTCAAACGTGGTATGGAGCGGTGAATATTTATACGGGAGAATTTATTTTAGATAGGGCAAAGAAAGCTGATACAAAATATACGATAGACTTTATTAACTGGCTCATTTACAGATATAAAGAAGCCCGTCATGTGATTATTTGGGATGGTGCAAGTTATCATCGTTCTGAAGGTTTAAGAACTTATTTAGAGAAATTAAATGGGGGACTTCCAGAATCAGAATGGAAAGTTCGTTTATTAAGATTTGCGCCCAATGCCCCAGAGCAAAATCCAGTCGAGGATATTTGGCTTCAAGGTAAGAATTGGGTCAGAAAGAATTTTCATCGTCTATCAAGCTTTAAAGAAGTCACTAGTATGTTTGAGACCTTTTTGTCAGGTAAAGTGTTTAAGTTTAATAAAATTAAACAGTATCTTATACCTAATATCTAGCTAGATATTAGAACTTAATTTGTTTTTATATCTCACATAATTTTGGTATATTTTAAGCGCAATTAGAGCCAATTTAACCAATTTCGTTCCTGTGCTTGATTCGGATTATGATGGTTTGCGGGAAATTGTGCGTAAATTAGAGCAGTAATTTTTTAGGTGAATGAACATGAAAAAAATAAATTTTCTGAGTCTATTTCTTTTAATATGGCTTCCTTCACAGGTTATTGCAGAAAAGTTGCGTTTAACCATTCACCCTTATTTAACCGCACAAGAACTGATGACTAAATTTATGCCTTTGGTGGATTATTTAACGGTTGAAACAGGTTTAGATATTGAACTGATGATCAGTGCAGATTATGAACAACATGTTGAGCAATTAGGAAAAAATCAAATTGATGTGGCTTATGTAGGCCCGTTCCTTTATGTTAAATTGATTCGTGATTATGGAGAAAAACCGCTATTGGCGCGTTTAGAAATCAATGGACGGCCAACCTTTCGCGGTGCCATTGTCACAGGTCAAAGCCGCGAAAAAATTGGACAATTAAGTCACTTAATCGGCAAACGTTTTGCGTTTGGATCAAAAGAATCAACAATGGGCTATTTAGTGCCATATTATTTACTAAAACAAGAGGGAATAGATTTAGAACAATTGGCTTATTATGAATTTTTAGGCAGCCATGATAATGTGGCAATGAGCGTACTAATGGGCGAATTTGATGCGGGTGCGGTCATGGAAGATATTTTTTATAAATATCAGGAAAAAGGCTTAAATTTACTTGCGTTAACTCCAGAAATTTCTGAACATTTATTTGCAACGCGCAGTGATTTACCCCAAGAACAGATTGAAAAACTGCGTCAGGCTTTGCTTTCCATTCTACAGCACCCCGATTCAAAAACTGTTTTAGCGGCAATAAAAAGTAATCTTACCAATTTTGTTCCCGTCACCGATTCAGATTATGACAGTTTACGAATCATCATGAATCACATGGAACAATAATGAATTTTTTACCCCCCATAAAGTCAATAATGATGAAAAGATTTAAGAAACATATTATGGCATTAAGCAACAAACAAATAAAATACCGTTTATTGATTAGTTTTCTTGTCATTTTCGGTGTTTTTGCTTTTTTACTCAGTTACTTTATCAGCAAACAACAACGTGATTTATTGCTAGAAGATCAACGCTATCGTGCGATTTTAGAATTGGATTTGATCAGCGAATTTATTGCAGAATCTTTTTTAAAACGCAATTATGCTCAACTCAGTCAATTTTTAAATCGCTGGGGAGAACAGCGAGATTACATTGTGTTATTAAAAGCAAATTTACCCAATGGCTTTAATTTAGTGAATTACCAACGTTCTCAAGAAGCTAAGAATTTTCTGGAAATGGAAAAACAAGTGGAATTTGCCAGCGATAAAATATTGCATTTGCAAATTACCATGGATCTGTTTCATACTGAGGAAGTGATTGAAGAGTTAAATGAACAATTGGCTTTATTGTTTACAGGAATTATTGCTGCGTTAGGATTTATTTTGTGGTTTACATTAAACCGTTTTGCGATTAATCCGATGCGGCAAGAAATTGAACACCAAGCCGCGACATTAACCAATGTTCAAACCGAAAATTTACGCATGAGTACCGAGCTAGACATTACACGCCGCTTGCAAACGATGCTATTGCCAAGCCATCGAGAATTGGCGGAAATTAAAGATTTAGATATTGCTTGTTTTATGCAGCCCGCCAGCGAAGTGGGGGGTGATTATTACGATGTACTATTAGACCCCAATCAAAAATGGATTAAAATTGGTATTGGCGATGTCACAGGGCATGGATTAGAAAGTGGCGTGTTAGTGTTAATGGTACAAATGGCCGTGCGTACTTTATTGGTTGATGGCGTGCGTGATCCAGCCCGCTTTTTAAGCATTTTAAATCGGGCTGTTTTTGATAATATTCAACGCATGGATTCGGATAAAAATTTAACTTTATCACTGATTGATTATGCTGATGGTAAAATTCAAATTAGCGGCCAACATGAGGATGTTTTATTGATTCGTAAAGGCGGCCAATTAGAGCGAATTGATACTTTTGATTTAGGTTTTATGGTTGGTTTACAACCTGATATTAGCCATTTTATTTCTAAAATTGAATTTGATTTAAACCCCGGTGATGGATTAGTGCTTTATACCGATGGCATTACCGAAGCGCGTAATGTAAAAAAACAAATGTATGGTTTAAATCGTTTATGCGATGTCGTGAGTCGTCATTGGCATTGTTCGGCGCAAGCCATTCAAGAAGCCATTTTATTAGATTTAGGGCAACATATCGGGAAACAACCCGTATTTGATGACGTCACTTTAATGGTAATCAAATCCAGAGAAGAAATCAACTCAGACGCAGTGACCTGTTAGTTTTTATCAGTCAAGTTAATAATGGATAGGGCATGTTTTTTTTAAAAAAAGGATTATTAAAATTATTACCGTTTTTATATGCAGTGACGGTGATTGTTATTGTCTGGCAATTGGTGATTATTTTTAATAAACCACATCCTTCTATTTTGCCCACACCTTGGGCGACCGCTAATAATTTTTGGCAATTGGTCGAAAATGGTTTGTTATGGATGCACACTATGGCCAGTTTAAGCCGTGTGGTGTCAGCTTGGTTATTATCGGCCTGTATCGCCATTCCGTTGGGATTAGTGATGGGGCGTTCGGTTTTATTAGAAAAACTGATCGATCCTTTTATTGAATTATTTCGTCCTATTTCACCTTTGGCGTGGATTCCACTGGCTATTTTGTGGTTTGGGATTGGTGAGGGAGGGAAAATATTTGTGGTCTTTATTGGTACATTTTTCCCTATTTTACTCAGCACGATTGCTGGCGTAAAAAGCATTGATCCCGTATTAATTCATGCGGGGCGTGTTTTAGGCTGTCAATCTCGCTTTTCTTTATTTTATAGAGTTATTTTACCCGCTTCTATGCCGGGCATTATGGTGGGATTGCGCATTTCTTTTGGCACGGGATGGGCAGCAATTATTGCCGCAGAATTGGTGGCGGCACGTTCTGGATTGGGTTATTTAATTGCGAATGGAATGGAAATTTTACGTGCTGATCATGTGTTAGTGGGGATGATTATGATTGGATTATTAGGCGTTTGTTTTGATGTTTTTTTTCGCTTGATTGATCGCCGTGTCACATGGAAAATATAGTGATGACAGAAACATTTCCTTTATCCACTCGTCGCTTGAATAAAACTTATTATTCTGATTCGGGTGAAACGGTTGTTGCCTTAGAAGAAATTAATTTAAATATTGAAACGGGCGAATTTGTGGTTATTGTTGGCCCTTCGGGTTGTGGTAAAAGTACCTTATTAAATATATTAGCTGGATTAGAACCCGCTACCAACGGCGAAGTATTGGCTTATCATCAACCCATTACCCAACCTAATATTGAACGCAGTATGGTGTTTCAAAACTATGCGTTATTTCCGTGGTTATCGGTGCGCGGTAATGTGGAATTCGGTTTAGAACGGCGTGGCATTTCACGACAATTACGCCGAAAAATAGCAGAGAATTATTTAAATTTAGTGGGTTTAATAGACTTTGCAGATAAACGTATTCACGAATTGTCGGGCGGCATGAAACAACGGGTGGCGATTGCGCGAGCATTTGCGGTTGATCCGCAGGTGATCTTAATGGACGAACCTTTTGGCGCATTAGACGCATTAACACGACGCTTTTTACAAGGCGAATTATTGCGCATTTGGCGCACTGATCGTAAAACGATTGTGTTTATTACCCATTCTGTTCCCGAAGCCATTTATTTAGCCACTCGTATTATTGTAATGACGGCACGCCCCGGACGAATTAAAACTCAAGTCATTCCCAATCTTCCCCATCCACGCGAAACCACGTCAGAAGCCTTTCGAGAATTGGAACATGATTTGTATTTGGCATTAGATGAAGAACTGGCACGCGGTTTTAATTTTAGTGAATAACAAATTGAAATTAAACATTGCCTATACAATAAAATCGATTATACTTAGCGTCTTAGCTTATTCCAAGCACGGATGATGAATGATGAAAGCATCTGTCAAGTAAGCGAAGTCGCCATCTATTATCCACCTAATTCGAGGTACATCACGAATGGCAAAGCAAAAAACATTGAGTTTATTGTTAAAGCAATTTATTGTCATGGGGAGCGTCTGTTTATTATCCCAGCCATTAATCGCACAAAGCGACACTGAAACCACTCCAAACACCTATTTATTACGCGATGGAGTGAGTTTAAACGATGTGGTTGCCATCACGGTTGAAAAATCTCCCAATATTCTTTTACAAGCCCTCACCGTGGAAGCCGCCAAAGCCGGCGAACAAATCCAAACGGGCTTTTTCGATCTCACAACCAACGCCAGTGTGACCGGACAGCATCAACGTAAACCCGCATTGCTGAACCCACTCACTGGCCGTTTAGATCAAGATGCAATTGTTCTTTCGACGGGTTTATCTAAGTTATTTAGAACAGGCGTATTAGCCAGCGTGGCCGTCAATGTAAATCGTCTTGATATTATCAGAAATAATATACCAAAAAGATATGATTCATAGAATCCTTAATTTGTCAGAATCAGAATTTACAGACACAAAAATTTTCAAAATTTATTCTTGTAAGTCGTTTATTTTAAACAGATTTTTTATTCTTTAATTCTGAAAATCTTAAAATTCTGTAAATTCTGATTCTGACAGAAAAATTTTATGAATGACTTAATTTTGGTATAGCGATCCCGCTAAAGATACGGGAAAATTATTATCTGTCATTAACCAAACGGGCGTTCGATTTGTATTGACCGTTCCTTTATTAAAAGGCGCGGGAGAAATATCTGCGGCTGCTAATGAAAAAGCCGCCATTTTACAACGCCAAGCGGCTGAAATGGGTTATCAACATTTTATTGCCAATACCTTATTAAATTCTATTTCGGCTTATTGGGATTATAAAGCGGCTTTAGAGAAACTCAGTGTTGAACGCGCTGCTGAAGCACGAGTAGAGCAAGGTTATCGCAAGGTAAATAATTTTTTAGCGGGTTCTGGTCAGGAAGCCCAATTGCGCAGTCGTTTCGCTGCGGAATTAGCGCGCTTGGAAGCCTATGTTTATGACAAGAAAAGTCGCACCATTAAGGCTACACAAGACGTTGAAAATGCGAAAATCGCGCTGGCTAATACCATCGGCATTCCTGCGGCTGAAGCCGCCAGCATTGGGCCACCTAAAGATGAATTTCCTAAAGGGGGTTGGGATCGTCGTTTAGCGGCGATGGAAGAGCTGAATTATGCGCAACATTTATTGCAATTAGCCTTGCAAAATCGCGCCGATTTAAAAGCCGCAAAATTAAACCAAGAAGCTGAAATGGTACGGCAAGAAAAAGCCCGCAAAGATTTGTATCCCACCTTAAATCTTAACCTCAGCGCAGGTTATGAAGGCTTAGAAGTGGGAAATGATACTGCCGCTTATTTTGACTCGTTTAATACCCGTGTTCACGGCGCAGATACGGCGGCCACATTGCTTTTTAATTACCCTATCGGTAATAATGTCGCCAAAGGTCAGCTACAATTGGCCAATGCCAATTACCAACGCGCATCGATTCAAGTGAATGAATTAACTCGCGGAGTCGGCTTGCAATTAAACGGGGCTTTGGGTAAAACGGTGCAGTATATTAAGGAAGCGACACAACAACAATCCGCAGTCACTTCTTATGAGCAAACCCTGGATAGTTTGACCAAGAATATGAATTTATCTGAGAATCCTTTAGCGGTTTTTCAATGGACGGATAATGAAGATAAATTAAATCAGGCTTATAATGGTTTAATTGATTCATTGACCGAATTGGCCAAACAAATTGCCCAATTGCGTTTCCAAACGGGAACTTTAGTCTTCGCCGAAGGGGAAGCGGGCAGTGTAAGTTTGCATACTATTACTGAATTACCACAGTAATTATTTTTATTGGAGAAATCGCGTCTGATGGATTAATCATTAGGCGCGATTTTATTGTTCATTCTTATTGATGATTAAGGTATGGTTTATCATGATCACTGTGGTTGGCAATTTAAAGGGAGGTTCAGGAAAAAGTACCGTCACTTTTAACCTTGCCGTGTGGTTGGCAGACAGGGGGCAAAATGTATTGACGTATGACTTAGACCCACAATGTACATTAAGCGATGTGTTGCAAGTGCGACAAGAAGAAAATTACACCCCAGCGATTCGCGTGCATAATCGCTACAACCATCGCCCACAAGAACCCAACGATTCACCAACAGAAGTCTTAATTGATGTCGGCGCATCCAACATGGCGGCAATGAAAAAAGCCATTGCTTTGGCAGATCGGGTGGTTGTGCCTGTCGCGCCTAGCCAAGCCGATTTATGGTCAACACAACGGTTTTTATACATGGTTGGCGGCATCAGCAAGGATAAACCGCCCCAAGTGGTGATGTTTGTCAATCGTGCCGACACCCACAGTGCCATTCGAGAATCCGACCAGACCGAGGCGGCATTGCGGGCTTTACCCGCTGTGCATGTATTATCAGCCCGCTTATGTCAACGCACAGCGTATCGACGATCTTTTAGCGAAGGATTAGCCGTGTTTGAACTCGAACCCCACGGCAAAGCCGCCCAAGAATTTGAAGTCTTTGCGCATCAACTCTATGATATTTCTTGAGAAAACTTTGCTATTTTATCAGAATCAGAATTTACAGACACAAGAATTTTCAAAACTGATTCTTGCCAGTCGTTTATTTTCAGCAGATTTTTTTATTCTTTAATTCTGAAATTCTGTCAATTCTGATTCTGACAGAAAAATTTTTTGCTCTATTATTGATAAAGCGATTTATTCTTAACAACCGTAGCCGATAAAATCCCCATGGCAATAAAAGCAATACCCACTAAATGATAATGCTGCATGGTTTCATTGAGAAATAAAATCGATAATGACGTGGCAAAGACAGGAATTAAATGTAAAAATTGTCCTGCGCGATTGGCACCAATATCTTGAATCGCCTGATTCCAACAAATATAAGCGATTAATAACGGAAAAATTCCCGTATATAACACACTTCCCATCACCGCAGGTGACCATGTCCACGCGGGAGAATAAATCAGCGAACCTAATGCGAAAGGAATTAGCGCAATAAAACCAATCATAATGGTGATGCTTAAAAAAGTTAAACTGTGCAATTCAGTCGGCCGCCACCGCAATAACACCGAATAAAGCGACCACACCACCACCGCTAATAACACCCATAAATCCCCCCGTGTCAAAGCAAAATGTGTCAATACCGACCAATCCGCTTGACTGACAATAATAACCACCCCAAAAAATGATAAAATAACACCTATGATTTGATAACGATTGGGTTTAATTTTTAATAATAAAAACGAGAATAATAAAATAATCATTGGTGATGCAGAAGCCAATAAAGCCGCATTCGTTACCGTAGTGGTTTGCAGCCCCATATAAAGGATAGAATTAAATCCAGCCACCCCTAATATTCCCAACAACAATAATATTTTAATATGAGTAACAATAAGCTGCCATTGCTGTTTTAATAACATAACCGTAAATGGTGTAATTAACACAACCGCCACGAAAGTTCTTAAAAAAGATAACATGATCGGGGGGATTTGTCCTTGAACGGCACGCCCGACCACATAATTACCCGCCCAACATAACATGGCAATCAGTAATAATAAATAAGGAATAAATCTGGAGGCTGGCATTTAATAATCACTTTTTTCTTGTTGTTCTAATAGTTTAGCCGCTTGCCAATATTGTTCTAATTTCTCTAATGATAAATCATGAATCAACAACCCATCGGCTTGCACGGCTTGTTCTAAGGCTTGGAAACGACTGATAAATTTACGATTGGTGCGCTCTAACGCGGTTTCTGGATTAATGTCTAAAAAACGGGCATAATTCACCAAACTAAATAACACATCACCAAACTCGTCTAATATGGCTTCAGAATCATCTAAAATCACCGCATGATTTAATTCTGACAATTCCTCTTGTACCTTATCCCAAACTTGGGTTTTATTTTCCCAATCAAAGCCCACACCTCGCGCTTTTTCTTGAATGCGCAACGCTTTTAATAACGGTGGCAAACTGCGCGGAACGCCTGCCAATGCACTGCGTTTTCCTTCGGGTTGTTCCGATAATTTCTGCACTTCCCAACGCTGTTTAATAAGCTGCTCATTATCCGTTTTTTCATCACCATAAACATGAGGATGACGACGAATTAATTTATCACATAAACTATTGGCAATATCCGCAAAATTAAAAGCCTCTTGTTCACTGGCAATTTTAGCATAAAACATAATATGCAATAATAAATCGCCTAACTCCACTTTAATGGCATTCAAATCTTCGGTTAAAATCGCATCGGATAATTCATAGGTTTCTTCAAGGGTCAAATGTCGCAAAGAAGCCATTGTTTGTTTACGATCCCAAGGACAATTGGCACGCAATTCATCCATAATCTGTAACAAACGTAATAAAGCGGTTTGGGAATGGTTGACATTTTCAGTCATTCTTTAGATACCTTTTTTAAAAAACATTACTGATTCTTTGATGCTTGAAATGGGTCATTATTTAGTGCATATTAAAGTCATTGTTAAAAGATTCCAACAGGAAAAAATAATGTCACCCCCTATTGCTTGCATTTGTTTTGATTTAGACGACACCTTATGGCCAGTGAATGTGGTTATTACGCGAGCGGAGCGTGTTTTACACGAATGGCTTTTGTCATACTATCCGCGTTTGGCGCGGCGTTTTAGCAGCCGTGATCTGCGCAAACTCCGCGAACAATTATTGCTGCAACATCCTCATTTAGCGTGTGATTTTTCTACCTTGCGCAAAATGAGTTTACATCATGCGGCCGAGCGCGTGGGTTATCGCCCTGATTTCGTAGAACAAGCCTTAGAGATTTTTTTACAAGCGCGTCACGATGTGACCTTGTACCACGATGTTTTGCCCACGCTACAAGCCTTACACGGGCGTTATCGCCTTTCTACTTTGACCAATGGCAACGCCGATGTCAACCGTTTATCGTTGTCCGCATGGTTTGATTGTAATATTCAAGCCTGTCAAATCGGGGTGGCCAAACCTGCTGTTGAGCCGTTCCATGCCATTTGTAAAATGCTGGCGGTGTCACCTGAACAGGTTTTACACGTGGGCGATGATGTCACTTGCGATGTACAAGGCGCGCAAAATGCGGGAATGCAGGCGATTTGGCTCAATCGCACCCGCGAACCATGGCGCAGCGAAACGCCACAACCTCCTACAATTCATTCGTTGACAGAATTATTGCCTTTGCTGACCTAAGTTTTAATTTGCAACTAAGGGCGATTGGGTCTATACTGAGCGCATACTAAGTATTAAAACACAACTAAGTCTATTCTGTCTCAATTTTCGGAGGCTGTCATGTTATCGGATTTATATCGCGCTTCACTCAGTTTATTAACCGATTTTTACCAACTCACAATGGCTTATTCCTATTGGAAACAAGGAATGCAAGATCATGAAGCTATTTTTCATTTATTTTTCCGTAAAAATCCAGAAAATAACGGCTTTTGCATTGCTGCTGGATTAGAAACGGCTTTAGACTATTTAGAACAGTTTCAATTTACGCAAGACGATGTGGAATATTTAGCCACTTTAAAAGGGCATGACAATCAGCCTTTATTTGAAACGGCTTTTTTAGCTTATTTAAAAACAGTACGTTTTACAGGAAATATTGATGCCATACCAGAAGGCACATTGGTTTTTCCGCATGAGCCATTATTGCGGGTGCAAGGATCGCTATTACAATGCCAATTGGTAGAATCTGCTTTGCTCAATATTATCAATTTCCAAACCCTAATTGCCACCAAAGCCAATCGCATTTGTCGGGCAGCAATGGGCGATCAAGTTTTGGAATTTGGTTTGCGTCGCGCTCAGGGAATTGATGGCGGATTATCAGCCAGTCGTGCCGCTTATTTAGGCGGCTGTTCGGCAACTTCTAATGTGTTAGCGGGGAAATTATATGATATTCCCGTTAAAGGCACTCATGCGCACAGTTGGGTGATGTCTTTTGATAGTGAAATCAGCGCATTAAGAGCTTATTCTGAATCGATGCCGAATAATTGTGTTTTTCTAGTCGATACTTATGACACTTATCAAGGCGTTGCGAATGCCATTAAAATTGGCTTGGAATTAAAACAACAAGGACGGCAATTATTAGGCATTCGTTTAGATTCGGGAGATTTAACAGTTTTAAGCCAATATGCGCGAAATGAATTGAATCAAGCAGGCTTATCTCAAGTTAAAATTATCGCCAGTAATGACTTAGATGAATATGAAATTGCTCAGTTAAAACAAAAACGCGCTGCCATTGATATTTGGGGCGTAGGGACTCGTTTAATTACCAGTTATGATCAACCCGCTTTGGGTGGTGTTTACAAGCTGGCGGCATTGCGTGCGCCCGGCCAAACGTGGCAGTATAAATTAAAGCGTTCTGAGCAAGCCATTAAAACATCCATACCGGGTATTTTACAAGTGGCGCGTTATCTTGATCATCATGATTTTTTTGCGATGGATTTAATCTATGAAGCCGGTCAAGAAAATAAACTTTCTTTAAATAGCCATTTATCGCTTCATTCGCTATTAATTCCTGTGATGCAAGCGGGAGAATATTGTGCTGAATATCCCTCTTTATTACAAATTCAGCAACGAGTAAGCGATCAATTGGCGCATTTACCCGAATCAATACGCGCATTAAGCACGCCTGATATTTATCGCGTGCAATTAGATAATGAATTATCTTTAAGACAACAACAATTAATGGCGCAATATAACTGCTAAGGATAAGGCAATGAAATATTTAAAAGTAGGTGCAGCAGTACTTAATCAAACTCCCTTAGATTGGGAGGGGAATCAACAACGGATTGAAGTAGCCATTAAAGCAGCTAAAGAAGCACAAATCAGTGTTTTATGTTTACCAGAATTGTGTATTAGTGGTTATGGTTGTGAAGATATGTTTTTATCTCCGGCCACGTTATTGCAATCTAAACGGGTTTTATCGGCTTTAGTTTCTCACACAGAATCTATTATTGTCGCGGTCGGTTTGCCATTAAGTTATCAGAATCGAATTTATAATGTGGTTTGTTTATTAGCCAATGGGAAAATTTGTGGTTTTGTGGCGAAACGTTTCTTAGCAGGCGATGGTATTCACTATGAGCCACGCTGGTTTCAAGCGTGGCCAGAAGATATTTCCGTCGAATTAGAATTTAATGGGCAACATTATCCGCTTGGGGATATTTATTTTAATTGTGGTGGGGTGAGAATTGGTTTTGAAATTTGTGAAGAAGCATGGGTCGCCAATCGACCTGGGATTAAATTAGCCCAGCGAGGTGTGGATATTATTTTAAATCCCAGTGCCAGTCATTTTGCATTTGATAAACATGCGATTAGACAGCGTTTTGTTTTAGAAGGATCACGGGCTTTTAGTGTCAGTTATATTTACACGAATTTATTGGGTAATGAATCGGGTAGAGCGATTTATGATGGAGATGCGTTATGTGCCAGTCGTGGGCAATTATTAGCGAGTAATCCGCGTTTTAGTTTTGCGGATTATCAGCTTATTAGTGCGTTTATTGATGTCGATTTAACCCGCATCGCGCAGGCGCGCACGGGGGAAGCGGTGCCAAATTTGGACACGCGGGTTTATATTCCCTTTGATTTCGCGCCTTTACAGCCCACAGCCAATCCGCAATGCGTGGAAACGTGGGAATTGAGTCCTGCTCTGCGTGAGGAAGAATTTGCGCGGGCAGAGGCGTTGGGCTTGTTTGATTATTTGCGTAAAAGTCGTTCGCATGGTTTTGTATTATCTCTCAGTGGTGGCGCGGATTCGGCGGCAATTGCTTGTTTAATTCGTTTAATGGTGATGCTAGGCGTGCGTGAATTGGGAATGGAAGGATTTTGTCAAAAATTGGCTTATTTTCCCTTGCAAAAAACAGATATTAACGGCTTAATGTCACAATTACTCACTTGCGTTTATCAGGCCACTTGTTATTCTGGAGAAATTACGGAAAAGGCTGCGGAAACTTTGGCTTTTGGTTTAAATGCCAGTTATTTAAAACTAGATGTGGATTTTTTGAGAAAAGGTTATATTGATTTAATCAGTCAAGCCATTAATAGAACGCTACATTGGGATAAAGATGATCTGGCTTTGCAAAATATTCAAGCACGCATTCGTGCGCCCAGTGTTTGGTTATTGGCGAATTTAAAAAATGCGTTATTATTAGCGACCAGTAATCGTTCAGAAGCGGCTTTAGGTTATGCCACGATGGATGGGGATACCTGTGGCGGATTAAGTCCCTTAGCAGGCATTGATAAAGCCTTTTTGCGCCGTTGGTTATGTTGGTTAGAAACGCAAGGCGTGCATGATTTAGGCGTAATGCCTTATTTGCATTTAGTGAATAATCAACAACCTACCGCAGAATTACGTCCAGCCGAAATGCAACAAACCGATGAAGCCGATTTAATGCCTTATGAAGTGGTTAATATTATTGAAAAAGCGATGGTTAGAGATCGACAAACACCACAAGAAATTGTTTTGTTATTAAAAAGCCTATATCCAGAGCAAGAACAGGCGCAATTGATTTTATGGGTGACGCGCTTTTTTCGTTTATGGAGTCGCAATCAATGGAAACGAGAAAGATATGCGCCCAGTTTTCACTTAGATGATGAAAATGTTGACCCTAAAACAGGCTGTCGTTTTCCTATTTTATCGGGTGGATTTGAATGGGAATTAAAGGCTTTATCTGATAATATGCTGCTGTAATGTTTTAGGTTTTTGTTTAGAGTTAGAATTGTCAGAATTGAAGAATTAACCCGCTTTGAAAAATAGAGAAACAAACGATAGACACTAGCCAATTTTGAAATTCTGTCAATTCTGATTTAGATAAATTAGCATAACAGTAATCTTTTTTAGTTGGTTAGAATTCCTTGTTGAAAATGAGTCACGTCCACCTTGCTTACTTATTTCAGCAAAACATCTTTTGGCGGGATTGAATTGATCATGTAATCAACAAAGCCAAAATGTATATCTATTACATCTGATATAAAAAAATACCCGTCTAGTTTATAAGTACCATGAGAATATCTAAAGTCATGATCCGTACCTGATATATGTATCAAATAACCGCCACAACTGTCGATTCCAACTTCTTTGATACATTCAGTATCTCCTGAGCTTATGCCGATAGATGAAAAGTCTTCACTAGCCCATATAAAGTCTTGAACATCAAAGTCCAAATTTATCTTAACAATATTCCCTAGATTTTTATCTATAAAATCAGCAATTTCACTGGCATTACTGTCAGATAACGAATTGGAATAGGTAGGAATTTCTTTTTTCTGAAGGTTTAATAAATCAGGAAAGAATGCAGCAATTATGCCAGTAATGGTTGCAATTAAACCAAGCAATCCAGTAATGAAAATACCTGCTTTTTTGAATGTGGAATGATTTGTCTGTAAATCAGGATTTGCACCAGACATTTTATTCTCCTTAAATAGTTCTAAATACCCAACCAAATTAACGTGAATTCAACACCGTTGAACTCACGTTAAATTCTCAAATTTAGTCGTCGCTAAACAGCCAATAAACCAATCCACCCACCGCAGCGGCCGCTACAACGGGAGCGGCAACAACAGCGGCTGCACCCGCCGCCATTCCACCACCTACTGCTGCACCAATTGTGGCTAAACCAGCGGGACCTGCACCTACTGTAGCCAATGTTGCCACAGAACCTGCGGCACCTGCTACAGCCCCTGCATAAGTACCCGTTTGCGCTTTATCACAAGCACTTTGATTTTCACAATTGGTATAAAGTGCTTCGTTCATCAAATGAGCCGCGCCTAAGCCACCAGCACCCCCTACTAAGCCTGCTCCTGCAACAACACCACCACCGATAACTGCTCCTGCTGTTGCCATGTTGCTCATGATTGCCGCACCAGAAGCCCCTTGAACACCGTATGCTAAAGCAGCAGCACTACCAACTGATTTTGCTGCATCTACAGTTTCAATAATACTGCCATCAGCCAAAACCGAAGCTGAACCTGAACATAAAGCAAGTAATAAGGTCACTTTTAAAGCTAAAGATTTCATAAGGGTATGTTTCCTCTGTATAAAAATAAAAAATAATTCAGGTAATTTTTATCACCCGATAAGAAAATTAGTTACAGAATATTAATCAACTCTGCAACTAATTTAAAATGCACAGTTTTTGAAAAATATTAGTTATTCAAAAACTATCAAACAAATTCTGTACCTATTGCTAAAACAAGTGCCATCGCTAAACTATATCCAATAGCCTGCCCGAAACTATTAGCAAATCCAAAGGCAAAGGTTATAATTAAAGCAATTACGAAAGAAATCAAAAACTTTATCATAATAATCTGACTCCTATACCAATTTTTTCAGAGTCGTATAATAATACTTTTTAAATAGGAGAGAATAATGAACAAGAGATATGAAGATTTAGAAGAGTTAATGTCAACAGGTGAAGCGAGAGAAGTGAAGCGAGCGATGGCAGTAAGAATGTCTTTGCTTGGTTTTGTGCGTGCGGAAGCGGCTTTAGCGTGTTGTGTCAGTGTGCAATTTGTGGATAAATGGAAAGCCATTTATTTAGCGTCAGGGGTGGAAGGATTAAAGTTAGCGTATAAAGGCTCGCCAGGGTATTTAAAGCCGCGTGAACGAGAAGATGTGATTAATTGGATACAAGAAAAGAAGACAATAACAATAGAGGAACTAAAGAGATACTTAAAAGAGGAGTATGATGTTTTCTATTCTTCAAATACTTCTTATACTAAATTATTAGAAGAAGCGAATTTAAGTTATAAGAAGACACACAAAGAGAATTCGGCAAAAGATGAGGTAAAAGTAGAAGCTAAAAAAAAAGAGATTAAGGATTTAATAGATAAGGAGCGTGAACAGATAGAAAGTGGAGAGGTAATGTACTGGATGCAAGACGAAAGCCATCAGTTGTGGGGAGATATTTGTGCTTATGTTTGGTCGAAAAAAGGAGAAAGAACGTCAATAAAGATGAGTAATTATCGCACTTCTCAAACGTGGTATGGAGCGGTGAATATTTATACGGGAGAATTTATTTTAGATAGGGCAAAGAAAGCTGATACAAAATATACGATAGACTTTATTAACTGGCTCATTTACAGATATAAAGAAGCCCGTCATGTGATTATTTGGGATGGTGCAAGTTATCATCGTTCTGAAGGTTTAAGAACTTATTTAGAGAAATTAAATGGGGGACTTCCAGAATCAGAATGGAAAGTTCGTTTATTAAGATTTGCGCCCAATGCACCAGAGCAAAATCCAGTCGAGGATATTTGGCTTCAAGGTAAGAATTGGGTCAGAAAGAATTTTCATCGTCTATCAAGCTTTGAAGAAGTCACTAGTATGTTTGAGACCTTTTTGTCAGGTAAAGTGTTTAAGTTTAATAAAATTAAACAGTATCTTATACCTAATATCTAGCTAGATATTAGAACTTAATTTGTTTTTATATCTCACATAATTTTGGTATATAAAACCTAACAAAACCGATCCCGCGTTTCCAAAAAACACCGAATATCCTTAATTGTTGCAATTCGTCGATGTACATTTTTAATCGTCATCAAACGACACAACTCGTCTAAATAACCATAATTCGCCTTAACCTGCTCAATCCAATCAAACACCCGCACATATTTACCTTTAATCGTCAACCGCTTACGCATCACCGTAAAATCCATAATCAACCCGTCCAAATCCAAATACGGCAAATCCCCAAAAATAGAGCGGTACATCTGATAAATCACATATTCCACAATTGAGTCATACGCATTAGGCGACGACATCATTTCTCGCGTAAACATCTCATGTAAAATCGCCCCCAACGCATAAATATCCGCCGCTAACCCAATTTCTCCCGAATCTCGAAAAAACGGATGTGGCTTATATCCCATGTGTACCTGCTCTGGCGAACCATAACGCGCACTCATCAAACGCACACCCACTTCCGTTTCCACCAAAGCAAAATCAGCACTCGCTGTAAAATCCGTGATGCCAAAATCTGCAATGATTAACCGATCATTTACTGCATCATAAAAAATATTTTCGGGTTTCAAATCTCGATGCACAAAGGCAAACTGATTTAAATACTCAACCCCATCCAATAATTGATGAAATAACGGTAACACGCGATCATGTGCCAAATCTTCGGCGATCAAATCCTTCAAGGTTTTTGGATACAATGGCATCACATAAAACGGCTGTGCCTCACCATCAACGGTGACAAAATCGGTCGTTACCGCTCGCAACAGATGGTCATGCGTGTGCTTTGCGGCAAAACGCATTTCATTCTCAAAGCGTCTAAACTGCATTTCATGCTCACTGCGTTTTAATTTACACAAATGCTTTAACGCAAAACGCTGATGCGAATCAGCAACCGCACTGACTTCATACACCAAAGAACCACTTCCCCCTTCGCCTAATTGACGAATGACTTGGAAGTCACCATGATCAGCAGTGTGATAAATCATTAACATAAAATTTACCATAGTCATTAGAAGAATATAATAAAAAACTTAGAAAAATAATAACAATTCGGATAAAAAAATAACAAGTATTTTTTATTATTTTAGAAAACAACTGTTTAATTAAAAAACCAAGCATTTTACTATAGTTTTAATCCCGTTTATCGACTGCATTTTTTCTGACAACCAGTCGGACAGAAAAATTAACCGAATAAGGAATAATAATACATGTTTGCTCAACTGTTGCACAGCCTAATAACACACCTTCCCCAATACAGTCAAGAAGGCGGACACCATACTTCTGTCAGTCGAGAACAACTACAACATGCTTTACAAAATACAGGCAATGATCCCCAAGCGGTTGCTGTTTTACTTGACCTGATTGAACGCCTACTCAGCAGCACAGCCACCCTCGAACCTGCTGTATTAGCCCAACAGCAGTGGCAATTTATCTCATTTCCTGCGCGTTTATTTGTCCTTTCCCTGCTACAAACCTTACTTGATTCTGACGTACAACTATTGCCTGCCACTTTTTGGCGCAGTGATCGCTACGAACATTCGCATACTGTGGATCAACAACATGAATTACTTGCTGCTTTAGAAACTCGCCGCGTACAACAACATCGTGGTGAAAAACCCGCCCCGATTCGCTTTGTTGCTATTGCGGCGGCGTGGTTCAAATTGGGACAACATTTTTATTACATCGCCGCGAAATGAGCAAAATTCGGGATAATCACGGCGAATATGTCTTAATTGGAGGACGAGTGTGTTATGAAGATGTCGCGGCTTGCGACATTGCACCCGCCGCCGTCATGACGCGACTGAACCAACTGCAACAATTGCCGTTGGCCGCATTTGAAATGGCTTTAAAAAGGGAAATTACTGAAGAAACAGACTTAGAATATGAAGAAGATTATGAATTTACCCATTGGCAAGCCTTAAAACCTTGTTGCTGGTTAGCAGGGACTGCCGCAGATTATTCTTACACCGAATATACCGTACACTATTTTGAATCCAATTAACCTTAACAGGATTTTTAAAATTAGTACAAAAAGAACAAAACAATCCTTATCACTTTACCCGTTTTACTCAAGAAGAATTATGGGCAGGAAAACAAGTGGCAGGTCATAAAACAAATATGCACATTTTCAAACATCATTTAGCCTACAATGAACAGGATTTTTTAACACAATTAACCGCATTACCTGCGAGTTTTACGCGACATTATTTATTTACAAAAGACAGTGATCGCATCACGCTACCTTTAACCAATCAAACCCCTTTACGCAAAGGAATTAATGGCAAAGAAAAGCCTTATAAACAACTTGAATTAACTTTATTACAATGCCAATTACTTTGGTTATTAGGTGCAGCGGCGCGGGGTTTTTCTTTACACACCTGCCATAGCCAATTAAACGTATTAGAATATGGTTGGTTAAAAACTACTGATCCAAAAATGAATGCTGAATTAAAAACCCTTGCCAATCAACTAAAAATTGTTCATTTGCCATTAATTGAAGTTTTTGCCGATCATTATTTTCATTTAACCGTACAACCCAACTGCATTTTCTTTGATGAA